>CAZSTA010000248.1:0-4554 GCA_964609495.1 uncultured bacterium
GAGCAAAACCCAATCAACCCCCCACAAAGCCAACGATAACTGCTTCTGCTACCACAGTGAAGTCAGGAGGAATAGTCAATCTCACTGCTTCGGCAACGGATCCCGATGGTGATACTCTGACTTACACTTGGAGTGCAGATGGGGGAAGTTTCAGTTCTACGACTGGGGATATTACGACTTGGACCGCACCCTCGGTGCTAGGGGATAAGAGTTATACGATAAGTGTAGAGGTAAGTGATGGAAAGGGAGGGAAGAATAACAATAGTGTAGCTATCTCAGTTATGTCCTCCCAAATCGCTTTCGACTCCCAGCGGGATGGAAACTGGGAGATTTATATAATGGATGCTATTGGAGCTAACCAGACTAGATTAACTAATAATCCTGCTGAGGATGAGAATTCAGCTATTTCTCCTGATGGGAGTAAGATCGTTTTTGTATCCAAGCGGGATGGAAATAGGGAGGTCTATGTGATGAATGCGGATGGGACTTCGGTGACTAATCTTACTAACAATCCTGCTTATGATGGATTCCCTGATTGGTCACCGGATGGCACCAAGATCGCTTTTGTGTCTGATCGGGATGGGAACTTCGAGATCTATGTAATGAACTCAGATGGCTCTAACCAAACTAGGCTCACTAATAATACTACTGTTGATAGTTTTCCAGCTTTCTCTCCCGATGGCACCAAGATCGCTTTCGAGTCCAATTGTCCAAGGGAATTCGATATTTACATTATGAATAGCGATGGTTCTCTTCCCACTAATCTGACGAATACTCCTACGAAGCTCGACGAAACTCCTGCTTGGTCCCCAGATGGGAGTAAGATCGCTTTTACATCCAATCGGGGGGGGGATTTTGAGATCTATTACCTGGATGTTTCCAATCCAACTCTTCAAGTTAATCTAACCAATAGCCCTGGTTCACGGGAGTGGGGTGCCACTTGGTCGCCTGATGGGAGCAGAATTGCCTTTGCATCTAATCGGGATGGGAATTATGAGATCTACTCGATGAAATCCTCGGATGGGAGCGATCAGACTAGATTGACTAATAATAGTGCGGATGATAAACTTCCCGATTGGTCCCCTAAGTAGTGTTTATATAGCCCGCGTCTTGTAGCTCTGGCTATTTTTCTCCAACTTATCTATATTCTGCAAGTGAAAGGAGGTGTAAAGAATGAGGAGATTAGCTATATCATTAATGATCTTAGGGATAATCCTCTTGGTAGTGGCGATAGGATGTGATAATGGTATCTTTGGGAGGTGGCACTTTAAGATCGCTTTCCAATCCGATCGGGATGGGAATTACGAGATCTACCTAATGGATTCCACGGGAGCTGACCAAACTAGATTGACTAATAATCCTGATTGGGATTGGGATCCAGCTATTTCTCCTGATGGGAGGAAGATCGCTTTTATGTCCGATCGGGATGGGAATAGTGAGATCTATGTGATGAATATTGATGGGACTTCCGTGACTAGGCTTACCAATAATCCCGCGTATGATGGAGAGCCTGATTGGTCCCCAGATGGTGCCAAGATCGTTTTTACGTCCAGGCGGGATGGGAACTATGAGATTTATTCGATGAACTCGGATGGCTCTAACCAAACTAGGCTTACTAATAATCCTGCTCGGGATTGGTTTCCAGCTTTCTCTCCCGATGGCACCAAGATCGCTTTTCAATCCGATCGTTCCCAGAGATTCGATGTTTACATTATGGATAGCGATGGCTCTCTTCCCACCAATCTGACGAATAGTCCCCTCGTCGATGAACTTCCTGCCTGGTCTCCAGATGGAAGTAAGATCGCTTTCGACTCCGAACGGGATGGGAATTATGAGGTCTATTACCTAGATGTCTCCAATCCAACTCTTCAAGTTAATCTGACCAATCAATCTGGTTCAGATGAGTGGGCTTCCACTTGGTCACCTGATGGGAGCAGAATTGCCTTTGTGTCTGATCGGGATGGAAATAGGGAGATCTATTCGATGAATGCCGATGGAAGCGATCAGACTAGATTGACTAATAATGGTGCGAATGATGAACTACCCGATTGGGGGAAGGGGTGGATTATTATCATTGACTAATAATCCAACTATCGATTGGCAGTCGGCTATTCCCTAACTTAATTATATCACGAGTAAAAGATCAGAAATACATCGTGGTCTCCAGGGTAGTCGCGAAATCTATCGGTAACGAGCCAAATTCGCTGGTATCACTCCCGCTGAAGATACTTATCCTTAACAGGAAGGTGGTATCGACCATAGGAGTATAGGTTATCCCTGGCAAGGAAATGTAGCTACCATCATTCAAATTATATAAGATCGTTCCATTAAAGACTATGTCATCATTGATACTTCGAGATGTTCCTAAATAGATATAATCTCTCATTATCTGACCAGGGGATAGTGATAAAGTGGGATCCTCACTCACTGCCTTTAGGTAGTCCTTCATACTGGCGTAGCCAGCTTCATTGTGATAATATTCGAATATAATCTGGAATATCGGGTCATAAGAGAACAGATGATCTGCCCCTAATACGTAGCTCAAGGTTGAGTTTTCTTTATCCGAAAGAAGAGCTGCTTCGGCGTGTATCCCGATGTCTTCAAATACCACTCCCGCCATATCCGCGCCCCATATAGTCCTTTCGCCTGCGAAGAAAACGCTTCCTGAGAGATCGAAGCCGGAGACAAAGGAAGCGATTTTGAAAGCGTGACGAGTCTTATCCCATTTATCCTGGGGGAGAGTCACCGCTTTGAATGTTGCCTCTCCCATCGGTAAGGTTATCTCAATAGCATTTACTCCTTTATCATCCTCCTTTGGAAGTGCCGGATTCTTAGCGGGATTAATATTATCGGTAGGATTCCAAGCGTATCCAGTTCCCCAAGCTAAACGTTGTTTCCCTAAGCGAAGGTAAGTCGTTCCGCTAGGGAATAGTTCGTCAAAGGCGGTATCCAGATAAGCTCGCTCTAGATCGAAGTTATCCTCCCCCTTGATCATATCATAGTCATAGGAGGTTCGCACATAAGCTTTAGCATTCATATCTAGATCGGCTTGAAGTTTGAGTTGGAGGGAAACTAAATTTATCACTTCGTCTATTGCGAGTTCTGGATTCAAGGGCGAGTTCTCATTTAGATCCTGGGAGGAGAGAGTATTCCTCAAATATCCTCCGATCTCAAGATCGGCAGATTGAACATAACTGCTTCCAAACATTATTAGCAAAGCAGACATAAGAATCACTTTTCTTATCATTTCATCATCTCTCCTTTATAGACTGAGGTGATTAAATGCTCTACACCTTAAGCGATCTGATTCCTGAAGATGAGGTCAGTGGAACAGGCCTCATAATCAGAGATGGAGATAAATATCTCTTTATGCTTCCCGGTCATAATTATGGCTATCGGACCAGCGATTTCATATATTTCGCTGGGATAGGAGGCAAGAGGAAGAAGGGAGAAAGCTTCATCGATTGCGTTAAGAGAGAGGTTAGGGAGGAGGTTGAGCTAGAGGTTGAACTTATCTCCAGTGATAATACCTACTATCTAGATCGCGAAGGTAAGATCGGGATGATATCCTTAGATGAGGATATAAAACCTCTTCTTATCTTTGAGAAATTCAATCCTGCGGATGCGGATTGGAATAGATCAGGCAGAGATTGGATATATTACGTGGTGATATATATATCCAAGCTTATAGGATCTCCTAAGCCTCATGCTGAACTTGGCGGACTGATTCGCCTAACTCGCTCGCAGATAATACGCAGTGCTTATCAGAAGGTGACCTTAGGAGAATTGCTATCCGAGGGAGCTGAGCTTATAGAGAAGATTTCTATTCCCAAAGATATTTTGATCTATCCAGTGGGGACCCCCGAAGCCCTTGTTAAACTCTGGGATGCTTATCCCGAAGCTCTATGATGGTCTCGACTAAGAGTAGGCTTACCGATCGAATTTCGATAGCCCATTCTCATAATCTACTCTGAAGCACTTTTGCCACTATCGTTGTTGTTTCCTCTCCGCTCCTCCTTGATGATCCTTCCATCGTGGATATGTAGTATCCTCCTCGCATGCTCCATAATCGTTGGATCATGAGTGGAGAAGAAGAAAGTAACGCCCTCCTCTCGATTGAGCTTCAGCATAAGCTCGATAACCGCATCTCCTGTCTCGGAATCTAAGTTAGCGGTAGGCTCATCAGCCAAAACGATCATCGGCTGACCTACTAAGGCTCTTGCTATCGAAACCCTCTGTTGTTGCCCCCCAGATAGCTCATTGGGGCGATGATTAGCATATTCGGCTAGACCGACTTCCTCTAAAGCAGTAGTAACTCTTTCCTTCCTCTCTGCGGCTCCTACTTTTTGAAGGAGAAGAGGAAATTCCACGTTTTCGTAAGCGGTAAGCACTGGGATCAAGTTAAAGGATTGGAAGATGAAGCCGATCTCCTGCCTTCTGAGATCTGCTAATTCATTTGCTCCCATATTGACTACATCCCTATCTCCTACGAATATCTCACCGTTGGTAGGTTTATCCAAACATCCTATCAGGTTAAGCAGGGTGGTCTTTCCT
>CAZSTA010000249.1:0-4451 GCA_964609495.1 uncultured bacterium
TTTTTCATTTTCGACCAATTTTTTTGGCAGGATAGGGAAAAATGCTTTGAGAAAAAATAATTACCCCTTGACTTTTCATTTGATATGATGTATAATTATCACCACGCTAGTCATTTATGGTCAGGTATGTTCAAAAAATGCCACTGTTGTTGGTTATTGAGCAAAGTATTATAAAAGGGGGGGAATTTAGTGAGTTTTAGTAGGCAAAACGCAAGCACAGCCACTATGACCAGAAACAGAACGCCAGATGGGGTATCTCCTTTTAGCGGTATGTGTGTAACTTGTATAGAAGGATGCCCTGGCTACTGCGAGGTTGGTCGTTCCTCATTTAGAGGAGCAGAAGTTATCTATCCTCAGCCCTTTGGCCCCATCACCGCAGCTTCCCAGAAAAATTATCCCATCGACTTCTCTCATTTCAACATAATGGGAGGGGTCATTGGCGCGCAGGGGATAGAGGCAGATAGCGATGTTGCTATCTTCACTAATGTAAATTTGGAGACTAGATTGGGTAGAGATAAGGGCATTAAAATAAGACTGCCCTTGACTATCCCCGGACTCGGCTCCACTGATGTCGCTAAGAGGAATTGGGATGGGTTAGCTGTAGGAGCAGCGATATCCGGAGTTCCTCTGAGTATTGGAGAGAATGTTTCGGGGATGGATGTAAATTCGAAATTCTCCGAGGGGAGGGTTACTCATTGCCCAGATCTGAAATACCGGGTAGATCTTTATAGAGCTTGGCAAGAGGACGGATATGGAGCTATTATTCTCCAAGCGAATGTGGAGGATGATAGGCTGGGAGTGTTAGAATATGGTATCGAGAAGCTCGGGGTGGATGTAGTTGAGCTGAAATGGGGACAGGGAGCTAAGGATATCGGGGGCGAGGTCAAGATCAACGATCTTGCTAAGGCTCAGCTATTGAAGTCAAGAGGATATATAGTCCTACCCGACCCGACCTCTCCCGATGTAATCGAAGCCTTTGAAAGAGGCACTTTTAAGGAGTTCGAGAGGCATTCTCGAATCGGAATGGTCTCCGAAGAGGGCTTTCTTAAGAGAGTGGAGCAACTGAGAAACTCAGGGGCTAGGTATATCTTCCTCAAGACCGGGGCCTATCGACCAGTCGATCTGGCTAGGGCGATAAAGTACTCCTCTATGGCTAAGATCGATGTGCTGACGATAGATGGGGCTGGAGGAGGAACTGGAATGAGCCCCTGGCGAATGATGAACGAATGGGGTATCCCTACCGTGGAGATCGAATGTCTAGCCTACCAGTATGCTAAGCGTCTGGATGAAGCTGGCGAATATGTCCCTGATATAGTTATCGCCGGTGGACTCACCTTAGAGGACCATATCTTCAAAGGGTTAGCCTTGGGTGCTCCTTATGTAAAGGCGGTAGGTATGGCTCGTGCGCCGATCTGTGCCGCGATGGTCTCTAAAACGATGGGTAGATTCATCGAGGATGAGAATATCCCTACCTCTGTCCAGAAGTATGGTAGCTCCATCGATGAGATCTTTACCTTGTCCATTCATCTGAGAAGGGAATATAGGGAAAGATATAATGAACTTCCCTTATCCGGTATAGGAGTCTACACCTATTATCAGAGGGTTGCTCAAGGTCTAAGACAGCTTATGTGTGGAGCGCGCAAGTTCGCCGTGGAGTATATCTCTCGCGATGATATTGCGGCTTTAACTAAAAGGGCTGCCGAGATATCAGGGATCCCTTACATTATGGATGTTGACAAGGAGGAAGTTGACAAAATTCTAGGTTGCTAAGGGGTTTGCCCTGCTCAATAAATAGGAGACAATTTTGCCTCCTATTTATATCCTAAAAGCTCTTCTATGGATTTAGGGAATAAAAGAAAGATCCCTTCCGAGATTAGAAGGGATCTCTTCTCTATAAATTCACTTATTTCCGCTGGAGAAAACGATTACCGCTATCGAGGATAAAGCAGCGAGCAGTAAGAAACTCAATATAAGAGTTTTCACAGTTATCAGCTCCCGATATGTTGTTGCTATATTACTATACGGAGGATATTAGTTGTGGGTTTCACTAACTCCCTTACTTCTCCGAACGTTGAGACGATAAACATCGGTAACACTATTTATAGCTTCTATCCCCTTCATTACATTTTGTAGCTGATCTAAATTGAATATATCCAATGATAGACGTATTATGGCAACTTTGCTGGGAGTTATGCTAAGGTTCACACCGCTTATATTGATCTTGTGGGTCGAAGTAACTTTAGTTATATCGGAGAGGAGATCCGATCTATCTAGAGCCCTTATCTCTATAGTTACGGTTTGGCTAGTTGTAGGGGTATTCCCATCCCACGATACTTCGACCTTCCGACCTGGCTCTTTTAAAAGATGTCTTATATTAGGACAATCGATCCTGTGAATCGAGATCCCTTTTCCCCTGGTGATATAACCAACTATAGGGTCTCCCGGTACTGGATTACAACACTTTGAGAAGCGAACCATAACATCGTCTATCCCCCAGATACGAAGCCCTTGTTCTACAACTGGATTACTGGGATTAACCTCGATCTCCTCCTCGGGAAGTTCCGAAGGGGAGAATTGATTGAGTATAGTTTTGGGAGAGGTGTTTCCATATCCAATACTTGCTAATAGATCTTCGATACTCTTGAAGCTGAGCCGCTCAGCCATCTCCTTTAGCTTCTCGGTCTTCATCATCTTGGAGATGCTTAGGTTAGATTTGCGAATCTCCTTCTCCAATTCCTCTCTTCCCTGCTGGATGATCAATTCCTTCTCTCTATTTCTCAACCAGTACCTGATCTTGCTCTTGGCTCGAGAGGTCTTTACAGTGAAGAGCCAGTCTCGGCTAGGACCCCGCTTCGATTTAGAGGTTATTATCTCCACAATATCGCTGTTCCTAAGAGTATAATCTAAGGAAACCATCTTACCATTTACTTTAGCTCCCACACAGGTATTACCCACCTCGGTATGAATTTTATAGGCGAAGTCTATGGGGGTAGAGCCCGCGGGAAGATCTATAACCTCCCCTTTGGGAGTGAAGACAAAGACCCGATCAGCGAATAGATCGATCTTGAGGGATTCCATGAACTCCCTAGGGTCTTTTGTCAATTCTCCCTCCTGCTGAGCTTGCTGCCACTCCATCAATTGCTTTATCCAAGGTAATTTTTCTTCGATCGCCTCTTCAGTCATCCCCTCCTTATATCTCCAATGAGCGGCTACTCCATACTCAGCGAAACGGTGCATTTCATCTGTGCGAATCTGAATCTCTAAGGGATATCCTCTTGGGCCAAACACGGTGGTATGAAGGGATTGATACATATTGGGGCGAGGCATGGCTATATAGTCATCGAATTCCTCTATAATCGGCTTCCAAAGGGAATGGATTATCCCTAGAACACTATAACAATCTTTTACAGATTCCGCTATAATCCTTACTCCGACCAGATCATAAATTTGGTTTAATCCGACCCCTTTCCTCTTTATCTTCTGATAGGTGCTATATATATGCTTATTTCTACCCTCTATTCTCCCTGTTATGTCCACCTCTCCCAGTTTCTGAGTCAGGATATCCGAGATTTCTTTTATATATCCCTCTCTATTGCGACGCTTCTCCTTGATCTCTTTGGTTAGCTCTCTAAATTTTTCCGGTTCCAGATGCTTAAAAGCTAGATCCTCAAGCTCATTCTTTATCTTCCCGATCCCCAGACGGTTAGCTAAGGGAGCATATATATCTAGAGTATCAGAAGCGATCCTCTTTATACGCTCCTTATCTAAATACTTTAAGGTCCGCATATTATGTAATCTATCCGCCAGCTTTATAAGTATAACTCGGATGTCATCGATCGTGGCGAGGAACATAATCCTCAAATTCTCCATATGACGCTGTTCGGAGGATTCGAAGGGCAAAGTATTCAACTTAGTTACCCCTCGAACTAAGGAGGCTATCTCATGATTAAATTCCTCCTCTATATCTTGAAATGTTACGCCGGTATCCTCTACTACATCATGAAGGATACCGGCAGCTATTGTATCTATATCGAGGTTTATCCTAGCCAGGATTATTGATACTGCTAGGGGATGAATTATAAACGGATCGCCCGAGGCTCTCTTCTGACCTTCGTGGGCTTTATCCGCGAAATCATAAGCTCTTCTCAGGAGCTTTATGCCATCTCTGGAGCTGTTGTGAAAAACTATCGTCGAGATTAAATCTTCAAATAGCTTATCTTTACTGTCCATCATAGATCACCAGACCCTACCAGATATAGTTCTGAGTATATGATCAGCACTCTGGTTACAATGGCTTATTTTAAGTAGGCTTAGTATCATTGTAGCAAAATATTCCCAATTTGTCAATCAAAAACGCGTTTAGGATGTATATAAAATAAGGGACTTGATATCATAAATCACATTCCCCAGCCCAAAGTTTTACATGCCTCGCTCCAAATATAAATAGTTGA
>CAZSTA010000250.1:0-4438 GCA_964609495.1 uncultured bacterium
ATTCTCAAGTTGAGAGAGTCGCCACTCCGATCTCATACGAAAATTCTTCCGTATCTTATCAGAAGGCAACTCTCTCTGATATATACCCTTTACAACTCGATCACAACCGAGTCCTCATCCATCTTCAGGGAGAAATCGGCATATCTGCTATCCTCGATCTGACTTGTGCCAAATTCGATAGGCTTATCGCCGACCTTTACCTCAGAGCCTCTGGGCAGAAGCACGTGAAAATTGGCCTCATCACCACTCCCGGCGAAAGAGATATATATCTTATTCTCCTCGGGAGAAAATTTATAGTTATATCCGAAGTAAGCCCCGGAACTTTCGTATCGCATCCAGACTGTAGCCTCGCTCTCACCAGCGGCAGTCCAGCGAGGAGAACATCGAACCTTCTGATACAGTTTATTTTCATCAACCACTCCTGCTAATCCTTCTATCAGAGCGTAAAGCATTGCGGCTGATCCCCAACCGTCAGTTGGAAGGGTGGTGGGACTGGACACCCCTGGAGAACCATCAGCGTGATACCAGAGATAAGTTTCCCCTGATTCACTGATCATCTTCTGATATCGCTTCAGGATATCTACACCATACTCCTCGAATCCCTCTTCAAAAGCTCCATGCGCTAGCTCACCACCAACTAAGGGCATAATACCACCGTTGACGTAGTTATCTGGAGCTTTCGACCAATATTTATCATCAGCTCTGCCGAAGCAGGAAACAGGATAAGGGGGCTGGATGGAATACCACTCAGCGAAGGAATCCACGGTCTCCCTTCTTCGCTGATATTCCCTGATAATACTAGCCGCTTGCTCGTGATCACAGACTCCTCGATTGAGATCGTAGGAATTTGACAAGCTCAAGATCTCGCTCTCATCCACTCCCTCAACTACCACTGGATCGATATGAACTTGATGAGTGTAGAAACGACTATTCCAACAGACCTTGTTCAAATCGGTGCGAAACTCGTTATACTTATTCATCCAATGATCGCCTTTGGTTTCATCTCCCCAGTAGGCGAACATCTTAGAAAGCAGATAACAGGCTTTTGCCGAACCGCTGTTATCCCCATGCATTATCCCGAATTTCGTATTCTCGGTGAAACTGGCGGAGTAGTCGCCATACTGGAAATCCCAAGTATCAATGGTGAAGGCTCGTTTGACCAACTTATGTTCTGGCGACCAGCGATCAGGATGAGTCATAGAGTAAGTTAATCCTCTCTCCAACTTCGGTAACGCCCATCTCATCCGTTCATCATCGCCCGTGGTCTGCCATACTCCGTGAACTGCCTCCACTGCTAAGTATTCAACATCAGCCTCGATCTCTACTCGATAGGTATCTCCCGCCTGATGTCCTTTTTCAGTAGTAGTCTCAACGAAATCATAGAAGCTTCCGTCTTCCATCTGATTTCTCAGGAAGAAATCGACGGCGCTTTTCATATCTGGTTCGAAGTATTTGAATCCTTTCATCTGATGAGTATGATCCCTAAGCCAGATGGGGGGAGAATCGGGACTGCGATATCCCTTTACGATCTTCCCTGGCTCCTCTTCATATTGGGAGGTGTCCTGAAGCATAAAGGATTTGATATCGGGATAGAGGGTATCAAACTGCGGATTACCAGTCCTAATTAGAACATCCTTCGGTTCTTCCTTCAAGCCGAGCTTCTTCCAATCTCTTTCCTTTGGTTTAATCGACATAGTTTATTACTCCTTTCTATCTTTGATCTCAGATATTCATTATTTAGAAGATTCCTTATACTTCTCCCTAGATATTAATCCTCCTCAATCAAAGCCACAGCCCTTAAAGGCGAGGCATCTAATCCCTCGATGAATAGCGGCAGAGCTATCAAAAATACCCTGAGTTGTTTCACCTCATCAAGATGAGCTAGATTCTCTATCATAGGGATATCGTTCTTCAGGATTGTCTCGTGAGTGGTCATCTTCCCAGGAGGTTCAACCCCGATCGTATTATCGAAGCCGAGAAGTTTTATTCCCTTATCGAGTAGCCACTTAGATGCTTCCTCCGATAGATAGGGATTGGACTCTCCAGAGGTTGAGTTGGTCAAGAATACTATATCTCCTCTCCTCACATCCGAGTTGCTAGCCTTATCTAATATCTCAGGAGTGATCGGTTGATCATCTGCGACCTCCAGATGGAGGACTAATCCTTCTCCCATGAAGATATCAGGTGGGAACTTCGATACATCTTTGCCCCCAGTTACATAATGAGATGGCATCTCCACGTGAGTCCCGATATGGCTCATCATATCTATATCGTGCATAATGGTATTATCAGCTTCATAGATAAATGGCCTTATCTCCAATCTCCTGCTCTCCTTACCCGGAATCAACTTAACAGATAAATCTATGACCTTGTAATTCTTCATAATGTGATCACCTCCTTTCTTTTATATATCAACCGAAGCCAAGTTCGGTTCAACCTCCTTCATCGTGAATACCCTATATCCCTCTCCTTCAGTTTTTATGGTGATAGTTCCCCTTTCGTCAGTTCGATATATCTCAGTGGCTAGACCTTCGAGTCTCGCGATAACTTTTGGATCGGGATGTCCGAAATTATTCTTTCCTACGGAGATAACCGCCGATTCGGGATGGACAAATTTGAGAAAAGCTGGGATACTAGAGCTAGAAGCTCCATGATGAGCGACTTTCAGTATATCACTATCCAAGCTCTTTCCGTAGAGCAACATTCTCTCCTCTGTCTCCCTCTCAATATCCCCAGTAAATAAGAACTCCGTATCATCATAGATAAGCTTTAGCACGACCGAGTTATTATTAGAGGCGCTATTACTCAGCATTTCCTCCCCGGGATTCAAGACGTAGGCTATTATCCCCTCTCCAAAATCTAAAGCTTGTCCTTCCCGCACTACCTTATACTCTACTTCCTTCGCTTCAACCAACTTCGAGAAATCATCATTCATCTTCCCATTGTCAATAACTAGCCCTACCCTTAGCTTATTCAAAACAGCTATAAGCCCTTCCATATGATCAGTGTTATGGTGAGTTAAGATCATCGCATCTATTCTTTTCACTCCCCTATATCTCAGATAGGGCAGTAGTATCCTCTCTCCTACATCGAAATCCTCTCGGCCACTTCCACCTCCATCTATCAGAACGTTCTTGCCATCTGGAAAGTGGAGAAACATCGAATCTCCTTGCCCAACATCCAGGAACGCTACCTCTAAGGTTCTATTAGGAGGAGATAAGGCTTTGCTCCAAACGAATATGTTAATACCTAAAAGCAATAAAACAACCAACTTCCCTTTGAAACGAGCTAGATTCAGACGCTCTACATTAATAATCATTCCTAGAGTTAAATAGTATAATATCATAAATAGAAGGGAAGGAGGCTTTACATCCATAGCAACTGAGGGAGCATCATTGGTACTGGATTGGTAAATTAGAATTCCCGAAGCGATCATTAAGAGTAAAATTGTATATTTAAAGATATTTCTTCCTCTCCAAAACTCGGCTTTGCTTATTATCATTAGGGCTATAAGGGAGAGATATAGATATAAAGTCATCGCTAAGGATAAGTTAGAGAAGAATTTGACTATCTTTATCATTATCTCCAGCACCAGCCAATTAGCCGAGGCGAAGATACCGCTTAAAAAGGATAAAGGGGAAAAAAGTATAGTTAACGCCCCTAAATTTATGGATATCTCTGCTAAGGGGATTACGGGAAGATTAGCGAAGGTGGTGATTAAGGAGACACGATAAAAATAGTAAGCTATTATAGGTGCTATGCCTATCTCCGCGGCTATAGAGCCAGCCAAAGGTAAGGTCACCCAGCGAGGAAGCGGGGGAAGTATCCTCTCAATATGAGGAGTAAGGATTATCAAACTTAAAACTACTCCAAAAGACAACTGAAAGCTCACATCGAATAGCATTAGAGGATTAAAGAGGAGTATCAGAAGGGCGGCTAAAGCTATACTATTATATAATTCTCCCTCTCTTTTAAGAATATAAGCTAGTAGAAAGATGATCGCTATAATAGTAGCTCTAACGATGGGAGGATCCCAACCAGTTATCAACGCATAAAAACATATCGCAGGAATAGCCAGCATATAGGTGTGGCGCAGAGGTATCCGCATCCCCTGGTGAAGTTGGACTAAGATGATGAGCAAAACTAAAGCTACATTAGAGCCAGAGGCAACTAGGATATGGATGACCCCAGTATCCCTGAATATCTCATAGGTCTCCTCGGGAAGGTCGGATTGAACTCCTAGCATAATCCCTCCTAGAAGCTGAGAATGTGGATGTTTGGGCTCAGGGAGAGTATTATAAATGATGGATAATAGCCACTTTCTAGCTGATATCGCCCCTCTGAGTAGAGGATTCCCTCCTCCCTTGCCTATTATCTCCACCTGGTCGAGCTTCCATACACTCATAAGAGCGAATATCTTATGTCTTATCAGATAAGC
>CAZSTA010000251.1:0-4420 GCA_964609495.1 uncultured bacterium
TAAGACTAAAGAAGCTAGAAAGGCTTATCTTAAACTAGAGAAGAGAAAGAAGGGATATTTGTTCAGGTCAAGAAGATGAGTGGCCTGAAAGAATAGGGGAGGAGATAATTGAGATCGGCGCATCGATAGAAACAAAAGAGATTTTACAAATTATAAATAATATTAGATGATTAAGGGATTGAAAAGAGATAAATCGCTACTATAAATTATAAATAGATAAGTAGTATTCCTTGATCATCATCGATTTTAGAGGGGTAAGCAAGATGCTCACTCCCTAAGATAAAGAGGGATACTACCAAACTTCGACAAGGGGTGTTGAAGAGGATGAAGAGAAATTTGGTGGTATTTTTATTTGGGTTAGCAATGGTCGTTTTAGCTCTCGGCTGTGAGGTTGCCGATAAGACCGCGATAGGAGTAAAACCATTTAAGGTGGAGACGCAGATAACTGACGAGCAGGGAAAAGTGATATTTGGAGAGAATACGTCTGATCAGATCACCCTCTACTCGGTAGATGAAGGTGGAGTGCCACTCGCTAATTTAAAGGTCACTCTCTTTGCGGATGGAGTCAGGATAGGAAGTTCCTTGATCGCAGTAGCAGATCCTCAAGGTATTTACATACCTTATCTTTTCTCACCTCAGGAGGATGAGGGAGTGGTGAGGAACAACCAAGGAGAGGCGATCGGAAAGCGCGTCCTTCGCCGAGAGATGATAGCCAGCGATGGACTTCAGGTAAGCTTAAATCCTATCTATGAGGAGAAAGCTACCAATCTATATAAATATCTTTTTGAGCCCGTGTATGGAGCTTTCAAAGTAGAATGTGCTTGTGAACTATTCGATTTGGATTTCTGGCTTAAGAATATCTGGATAACGAGGGGATTAGCTGAGTTAGCATCTTATGCGGATAAAGGCTCACTAGCGGATATATCATTCCATAATAGAGCAGGAAAGGTAAACTTTAATATCTTTCAATTAAGCCAAGTTAAACAGATGAAAAGTTATATAAGCGAGGGCTATAAACCCTCTCAGTTGTTCGAAATATATTATCCCGATCCTGCCTTCGAGGATCAGCTCCCCTTTATTATCGTTAAGCCCAAGGATGATCCCACCAATAGCTCACCTATAGTCAGCATTAAAGCGGATAAATATCAGGGAGAAGTTCCTCTCCGAGTGCAGTTCCAAGCTGAAGTCAGTGATGATGGGAAAGTAGTATCTTATATGTGGGATTATGGAGATGGTGATATCGGCACAGTTCAAAATCCCGTCCATACTTTCAATTCGACTGGTAGCTACGAGGTAACTTGCACCATCGAGGATGAATATGGAGCAAAGGGGGAAGACTCGCTCACGATAAAAGTTGGGAATAGAGCGAATAGAGAACCTAGCGTTGAGATCGCGGCTTTCCCACAAAGCGGAGTCAGTCCCCTAGATGTTCAATTCGCCGCCTGGGGATTCGATGAGGATGGGGGTATCAAGTCCTATTTCTGGGATTTTGGTGATGGTGAGACGATCTCCGGGCAATATCCTCTCCATACCTATATGCAGGAGGGAGTATATACCGCGGTATGTGTGGTTACCGATGATAGGGGAGCCACTGGCAGAAATGTAATAGATATATCTGTTAGCGAGCCTCCTTCAACAACGCTTCAGATATCGGCTACCCCTACCCAGGGGAGCGCTCCCTTAACGGTGAGTTTCACCGCGGTTGTTTCAGGGGAGGTGACCTCCTATCTCTGGGATTTTGGCGATGGAGGAACGAGCACCGACCAGAATCCCACTCATACTTATGTGAATGCTGGCGTTTTCACCGCTAGTTGCACGGTTACTCAGCCCTCCGGTGGCACTCAAAGTGATACAGTGACTATAACAGTTACGGATGATTCGGAAACTGAGGATTCAGGGACCTATATGGTCTATAAAGCCTCTCAGCCGATAACTAGCGGCACCATAGAGTTCGATGTTACCGGTTTATCGAGCGCTGGCTCCAGTAAAGATGTTATGTTCGTCTTGAGCAAGGGGATGACGAAGGAAGATTATGAAACTTATCGTTTCGATATCAGGAAGTATGAGGGTGGTCTCCACCTTATGAAATCAGTTTTTGTGAACAGGGCGAATGGGAACTTCGCGGTGGAGAAGTATTGGATGAATAGAGAGCTGATCTATTGGGAGCCAACTCACACCTATCACTTTACCATAACTTGGGGGAATTATAGCGTCAGTGCCTCTAGGAGAGATCTAACGACTGGGGAGGTTAAGAGCGTTAGTTTAGACTATCAAGGCGCAGGAGAATTCGGTCCGACCTATATAATGATCGGCTGGAATCCTAAATATGGTATCCCTCCAGGAGGATATTACTCTAACGTTAAACTACCGACTGGCGTATCATATGAGCTTGTTAAATACAAACCTTAAAAATTATCCTTAACATTCTCAGAATAGCCTTTTTATCTGCTTTTAGCGGGTGCCTAGCACCCGCTTTTTTGACATAAAGGTTTATTGGAGACTTGACATATAATTTATTCTATGATATACTTTAGGGCGAAGTTCGGATAAGCGAAATATAGGTTGTCAACAACCCCTACCACAAGGATAGGGATTTCTGCCGATTAGTTTCTTATGAACAACAGGCATCTGAAAAATGATAAAAAAGATTTCTGTATCGATCCTATCTTTGATAATAGCGGTTATTATATATGGCTGCGAAGGGGTAGATCTAGGAGGGGGCTCTCCTTCTGATGGAGTTATCTTCAAGATCACCGATAACACCGGCCAGGTAGAATTTATGTCTGCCCCCGAGGAAAGAGTCTTATTATCAATAATTGAGGAAAAGGGATACTCTATACCTGGTCTTGAGGTTACCATCTTCACCGATGGCAAAAATGCTCTTAACTCCCTCATAATGATTATCGATCCAAAGCATTCGTATGTGCCTTATATCTTCTCTCCTTCCGAGGATGATATAATAGCCAAGAGTGTAGGAGATAACAAGGCTCAATACACTGTTACTAGATATATAACTCGCCAAATGATAGATATAGAGGAGGCTGTAGATAAGGAAGAAGGCTCGAATCCGATCTATCAAGAGAGATTAGCCAATCTCGATAGATATCTTGTAAATGGGGGTTATTACGAGAAGAAATTCACTTGCCCTGGGAATGAACTCAATTCTTATCTAAAGGAATATTGGGATAATAGCGATCTTAGCGATAAGACCTGTCTCTCCTCGCTCGAAGAGAAGTTCTTAGCCCACCTTGCCCTCAAGGAGAATGAAGAGGCTATGCTCAATATCTTTAAGATAGACGAGATAAGGCAGGAACAAGACTACCTTAAAGGAGGATACGTGCTTAATCAGTTATTCGAGGTATATTATCCTAAGATGAGCACAAATAAGGCTCTTCCCTTCCCAATTATTCGTCCTCAGGGTGAACCCACTAATATCCCCCCAATGGTCGATATAGAAGCAGATAAAGTTCAGGGTAGTCCACCTCTCGAAGTTCGTTTCGTCGCTAATGTCTATGATGAGGATGGATATATAGTGTCCTATTCTTGGGACTTCGGTGATGCCACAACAAGCAATGAGCAAGCTCCCACCCATATCTATGAAAGAAGAGGAGTATATACTGCTGTCTGCAAGGTGAGTGATAATTCAGGTGCTTATGCCGAGGATTGGGTAAAGGTGGAGGTCAATAACCCTCCTCTAATCTTCGTAACCGCGAATCCAACTAGTGGCAATCCTCCCCTAGCTGTCCAATTCAGAGCTGATGCATATGACAGCGATGGCTCTATCCGAGGTTACAATTGGGATTTTGGAGATGGAACGACAAGCAATGAACAGAATCCCAGCCATGTCTATACTGTCGAAGGAAGATATGTAGCGACCTGTGTTGTAACTGACAATATGGGAAGCACCGCGATAGATGCGGTGATGATATCAGCGGGAAAGGGAACGATACCAGGAGAGGATACAGGAAGCTATATGGTCTATAAAGCCTCTCAGCCGATAACTAGCGGCACTGTGGAGTTTGATGTTACTGGTCTGTCCAGTGCTGGATCTACTAAAGATGTTATGTTCGTCTTGACCAAGGGGATGACGAGGACCGATTATGAAAATTATCGCTTCGACATCAGGAAGTATGAGGGCGGTCTCCATCTTATGAAATCAGTTTTTGTGAACAGGGCGAATGGGAACTTCGCGGTGGAGAAGTATTGGATGAATAGAGAGCTGATCTATTGGGAGCCAACTCACACCTATCACTTTACCATAACTTGGGGGAATTATAGCGTCAGTGCCTCTAGGAGAGATCTAACGACTGGGGAGGTTAAGAGCGTTAGTTTAGACTATCAAGGCGCAGGAGAATTCGGTCCGACCTATATAATGATCGGCTGGAATCCTAAATATGGTATCCCTCCGGGGGGGCGCTAT
>CAZSTA010000252.1:0-4330 GCA_964609495.1 uncultured bacterium
GAAAAGGAGTGCCATCTTTTCTGATATGATCTATTTCACCTATCCATGAACCCTGCGTTTTTACCTGATTTGTACTCCTCTTGTATTCATCCATCTGTTCCTCATTATATAAATTTACAACTTTCATTCCAATCATTTCTTCAGGGATATAACCATGCATCTTAGCAAAAGCATCGTTCACATATGCTAGTTTTGGTTCCAAATCACCTACCGCTATACCATCAATTGACTGCTCAACAGCAGAACTTAATCTTCTTATTTCCTCCTCCGCTCGCTTGCGCTCGGTAACATCAATCCCGATGCCAATGATAGTGGTGATCTGCCCTTCAGTGTCTCTGAGAGTAGCGTCGTGCCAGGCTATCCATCTCTCCTCTCCTGACTTTGTGAGCAAGAGGAACTCACGACGGATTGGCTCATCTCCTTTCATCCCATTTCGCAGCTCAATGAAGGCCTCCTTTATCGACTCGGTGGATCTTCCGGGAGGTAAAAAGTCCCAAAAGTACTTGCCAATGACTTTTTCCTCAGTATATCCTGTAACCTCTACACACTTTCTATTAAAGAGAGTAATTCGCCCCTCAAGATCAAGCCCTACGATGAGGGCGTCAGCCGTCTGGATTATCTTATGAGAAAAATCCCTCTCTTGGTGTAATGTTTCCTCATACCTTTGTCTTTTTTTCTCTAGCCCTTTATACCACCAGGCTATTGCACCTGTCACCATAATTAATACGCCCATTCCGGCTAAATCATACCACAGTGGAGTCCCCATCTGCAAAATATAGGAGATTATGTGAAAGAACGCCAAACCTATGCTTAAGAACCATCCTCTCCAATCCCAGAGAATTATCGCTAAGACAACAGGAACATGATAATGCGTAAATGCAATGTTTATACCTATGCTGTGAGAATATATAGTTATTGCAATCACAAAGATAGTTAGTAATACAATTAGTGTTTTGTTCACTTTTCCACCTTCTCTTCTGAGATATGCCACAATCTCTCTTGGATTCAACCACTTAGTCATTTTATTACCTCCTTGCTTTCAAATTCCTAGAACGGTGATTATAACTATCCCTAAAAATAGGGCTAGAAAGGATATTACATACATAATACGAATTGCATCTTTAATACAGCAGATATCGAGAGGACGCATCTCATCTCCCATATAAGATCTTCTCTCCTCTATTCCACCATAGTAATTCACCCCTCCCAATCTGATCCCCAGAGCGCCAGCCATAGCCGATTCGGGTATCCCTCCGTTGGGACTAGGGTGTCTCCTATGATCGCGAAGCATTATTCGCCAAGATCGCCATGCCTCATAGCCAGCCAGCCAAGCGGCTAGGGGAAGAAGTAAGCCAGTGATACGAGCAGGGATATAATTAGCCCAATCATCCAATTTAGCGGAGGCCATTCCGAAGTTGATATAGAGCTGGTTACGATATCCTATCATTGAGTCTAAGGTATTAACCGCTTTATAGGCCATAGCCAGGGGCGCTCCTCCGAGGAAGGCGTAGAAGAGAGGAGAGACGATTCCATCCACGATATTTTCGGCTATTGTCTCCACCGCGGCTCTCACTATCTCTGATTCGGGAAGCTTTTCGGTATCACGCCCTACTATCCTGCCCACTAGGTTGCGAGCCGATTCGATATCGCCCTTCTCCAAAGCTTTATAGACCGCCCCGGTCGATTGAGCTAGATTTTTAGTCGCGAGAGTTGTATAGATTATTAAGATGCTCACTATAACCCCTAGATAGGGATGAATCGTATCCGCGACATCCCTTATAAACCAGACTATAAAGAAAGTCCCTCCTACGATAACTGTTGTCAGAAACAATCCAGCCGATATCTCGGCTCTCCTCCATCTGAACCTAGCTCTTAACTTATCCTCCAGATAAGTTATCGCTCTGCCGATCAATCGGACTGGATGAGGATAACCTTCTGGATCGCCTAAAGCCAGATCCAATAGATAAGCTATAATTATTTCGGCTATGATTATCTTGGACCAAGTCATTTTATTCCCATTACTCGATATACCAAGTTCATATCCAAATTATTTCGGACTATATCGGCTAACTCGTCATATCCTTGTTGACGCATCTGATAAGCGGATTTTAAATGATCAAAGGGCGATAATCCTTTTCTAGTCCTCAGCCAATTTAGAAAAGTTCGGCGGAAGCGATCGTTATCGAAGATACCGTGTAAGTATGTCCCCCAGACCAGACCATCATCCCGAATCGCTCCATCAAAGGAACTCACCATAGCCCTCGATCTCTCCTTTATCTTGAAGAGAGGAAGGCTTCCAGGCATCCGCTTTGTCCTTCCCATATGTATCTCGTAGCCAACTACTTCCTCCCCTTTAAGAGAGGTGAAGGGGGCGAGATCACAGATGATATCAGCCTTAGCTTGATGAGTTAGTTTTTGAGGGTTGAAGGTAGTTTCCACGTTCAGCAACCCTAGCCCCTCTACGTAAAGCTCATCCGATTCCGCTCCTTCGGGATCGTCCAATTTCCCTCCCAACATCTGATATCCTCCACAGATGCCAATTACTGGTATCCCTCTCTGGGAGGTGGAGATGATCGCTGAGGCTATCCCAGTGCTTTTTAGACGAATTAAATCCTCGGTCGTATTCTTCGTGCCGGGGATTATCAACGCATCTGGTTCACCTATCTCCTCTGGAGAGCGGATATAGCGAACGCTTACCTCGGGCGGATCGTCCAGAGGATCGAAATCGGTGAAGTTGGATATATGAGGTAAATAGACAACAACTATATCTATATCTGTCGCTTCGGGCTTCTTCCGACGAACGACTTTCTTCTCCTCGGAGACGGAATCCTCCTCTTGGATATATAGTTTATGGAAGTAGGGGATCACTCCAGCGATGGGCTTCTTCGTCCAATCCTCGAGAAAATCTATAGCAGGTTTAAGTAGCTCTATATCCCCCCTGAACTTATTGATAATGACTCCAGCTACCGTTTCTCTCTCCTCCTCCGTCAATAGCGCTAAAGTTCCTACGATAGAGGCTAAGGCTCCTCCCTTGTCGATATCAGCTACTAGGAATACCGGGGTCTTGGACCAAAGAGCCACTCTCATATTGACGATGTCATTATCCCTAAGATTGACCTCGGCCGGACTTCCTGCTCCCTCGATCACCACTATTTCATATTCAGACCTCAACTTATCTAACGAATATTTAGCAGCCTCCCAAGCTGTGTTGAAGTAATTAAGATGATACTTCTGAGCGCTCATATCATCTATCGGTTTTCCGTGAACGATCACTTGAGACTGATAATCCTTCTTGGGCTTCAAAAGGACCGGATTCATATCGACCGTAGGCTCTATTCCTGCCGCCTCTGCCTGAACTACCTGAGCCCTTCCCATCTCTCCTCCATCTCTGGTTACAAAGGAGTTCAAAGCCATATTCTGCGCCTTGAAAGGAGCGACGGAGAATCCATCTTGATGAAAGATGCGACATAGAGCGGCGACTAAGATGCTTTTTCCTACATGGGAGGCGGTCCCTTGAATCATTACTGTCCTAGCAACCAAGATAATTTCACCCCTTTGATTGCTAACTTCTTTTGATCTCTAAAGGTATCCCTGCCACTAATAAATAGACCTGCTCGGCGCTTTGAGCTACTAACTGATTGACCTTTCCTAATAAATCACGATATACCCTCCCCAGAGGATAAGGGGGAACAAGCCCGCTTCCTACCTCGTTGGAGATTAGGAGGGTATATGAATCGACTCGTTTGGCTTGCTCAATAAGATCTGATATTCGAGTTAATACCTCTTCCTCCCTCTTTTCGATCTCCGAAAGGGATGGATTTTCGGGAAATTCCCTCTTGAGAAGTTCGTTAGTCACTAGAAGGGTCAAGCAATCCACTATTATCACTTCGCTGTCCTCTCCAGCTTCTCTTATGGCAACATCCACCTGTTCGCTAGCCTCTATAGTATTCCAACTGGAGGAGCGATTTTGGCGATGCCGAGCGATTCGTTCCTCCATCTCCTCATCTCCCGCGGTAGCGGTGGCGATATAAGTAACTTTCGTCCCTAAATCCTGGGCTAGCTTCTCCGCAAAGGTGCTCTTCCCACTTCTAGCTCCACCTAAGATAAATATTATCTTGCCGGACAAATTCGCCTCTCCTTCACATAAATTAACCCTTAACCTCTTGGAATAGGCTAAGGGTAAAAACCTTTAAATAGCCTTTTTCCTTTTCTCGAAGGTCATTCAGCTTATCTCTGTTTCCTGCCAAGCGCCCCCCCAATAGCAAGTGAGGAAAGTCAACCATCATATCTCCAAACTCGCCTTTGGATAGCCAAAAAGTAACTTCTTTGT
>CAZSTA010000253.1:0-4280 GCA_964609495.1 uncultured bacterium
ACCCTATACATGGCGTTGAGGAATTCAAACAATTCATGGCCGCGATACACACCGCCTTCCCCGACATCTACGTCACCACTGAGAAAATGGTCGCTGAAGGGAACAAGGTAGAGATCCTCTGGACATGGCATGCCACCCACAAAGGTAAGTTTATGGGCATACCGCCTACTGGCATACATTTGACGTTCACCGGGATCGCCATTCACCACCTCGCTGGCGGTAAGATCGTGGAATCCTGGTGGAACTTGAGTGCCTGAGGTAGAACAGAAGCTCAGCAGTTTGATGCTATCGAACTCTTAATCAATTCTATTTTACAGAAAGGGTGTGGAAAAGGGCAATTCTTCCCCTTAAAGGAAACTTCTGCAGACAATAAAACTCAAGGTAAGAAAGTTTCCTTTACGCTAAAGCAGAGGGGGCCTCCTTGTCCAAATCTATGAAACCTGTGATCTCGATAGTGGGTAAGAGCGATGTGGGAAAGACTACTTTATTAGAGAGACTGATCCCTGAGCTTAAAAGGAGAGGTTATAGAGTAGGCACTATCAAACATGATACCCATAATTTCGATATGGACAAGCCGGGCAAAGACTCCTGGCGCCATGCTCAAGCTGGCTCTGATATGATAGCGGTCTCCTCTCCATCAAAAGTAGCTATAATCATAAAGGTCGAGCAAGAACTGTCGCTCGATGAGGTAGCCCAGCTTCTATCTCCTCATGTGGATCTGATCTTGACTGAAGGTTACAAGAGGGGAGATAAACCTAAGATAGAGGTCTTCCGCCCGAAATTGCATAAAGATTTGCTTTGCCAAGAGGGTGAGTTGCTAGCTATCGTTGAGAATCATATCGGTGATGAAGATGACCACCAGGAGACCCTCTTAAAATCGAATATCCCGATCTTCAAAATGGATGAGATAGGCAGTTTAGTAGATCTGATCGAGAGGAAAATGTTAGTTGGAAAATAAAAAGTTGAAAAGGGAAGGTTGACTGCTTGTCTGACAAACCTTCCATTCCTATCTCCTATTTTCAATAATCTACTTACTTTCCACCCTACCATAGGCATCCTCATACCTGATAACATCATCCTCATCAAATATTCCAAAGGATATCTCCAACATCCGACAAGGGGTATCATAAGCGAAGAGCCGATGAACGGTTCCGCGGGGAATTAATATCTCTTGCCCCTTTTCAGGTTTAAACCTCTTACCATCCAATTCAACTTCGGCCCCCTCATCCAAGGCAACCCACATCTCATCTCTATTTCGGTGTGATTGCTTGCTCAAACATTGATGAGGCTCCACTGTAAGGATCTTGACAGTGCTAACCTCATTTAAGGTAAATTGCCTGAAGTTTCCCCAGGGTTTCTTTGTAAACTTGGTCTTACGTTCCATCTGTTCACCTTACTCGACTTTGACGGTTAGTAATTGGTAGCTACCGATTTGTTTATATTATACTAAAAACTTGTTAATCTGTCAAATACTCCTCCCCCCTAACCCCATCAAGGGAGTGGGGAATGAAGGGCTTTAGTTGAATCTCAGTGTTCCCTCTCCCCTCGTGGGAGAGGGCTAGGGTGAGGGGGAGAAGCATATCTTCCCCAGCACAAGTTTATGTGCTTAGGAAACTACTTAATTTTTTGACATGATATTGTATATATGCTATAATTATAGCCTAATATTTATATAATCACAGGTGATTGTTGATGCCTCGGAAGACGATTTTATTTAGCATAACCTTAATTATAGCTCTATTCTGCCAACTATCCCTAGTATTTGGTACAGAGTATGAACGAGTAGCGGGAACTCTTCATACTCATACCAAGGTGAGTGATGGTCTCTTTTCTGCCTCTGAAGTCGTTGAGATAGCAAGAAGGAGAGGTTTAGGAGTGGTGATATTTACCGATCATAGCGATCTGGAATGGGAATACTTTGGCGTTAAAGTCAAACACGATTCTATCCTGAGTTATGGCTTTCAAGAATACCTCGATCTTGTAGAATCAGTTTCTGCTGATAACCCCGATATGATCGTTATGGCTGGAATTGAAGCCTCTCCCTTTTACTATTGGAAGGGAGGATTTCTCGAACCAGAACTTAGGGACTGGACGAAGCATTTGACGATCTACGGCTTAAAAACTGCTGAGGATTATGAGAAGCTTCCTATAGTGGCTTATGGAACCTCTCGCTTCGATCAGATGTCAGGCGAACAAGGAGTTGAACCGTATCAAGATCTAATAGATTACGTAAATAAGAGAGAGGGGCTAATCTTCTGGGCCCATCTAGAAAGCAGCCATATTAGGACTTTCGGTTCAGCTAAGATGATAGCTTCCCCTCATCCAGAGGATCTTATCAGAACTTATAATTATACCGGATTCGAAGCTTTACCCGCGAGCTATAATATCTGCTCTTGTCCGGGAGGTTATTGGGATCAAGTATTATTAGATTACTGTGAGGGGAGGAGGAAGAAACCCGTCTGGATAACAGGGGTCTCCGATTTCCATGGCTATGGAGATATAGCTAACCCTACCACTGTGCTCTGGCTGAAGGAGAGAAGTAGCCAAGCGGTATTGGATGCTCTGCGATGTGGCAGGATGTATGCACTAGAAGGACATCTCAGGGATTTCATCTTGCAGAAATTCGAGATCAGAAGTATCAATGGTCAACAATCAGCGATGTCAGGAGAAGAGGTAGAGTTAAGTGGCTATCCCGTAATATCAATTGATATCTCAACTCCTATTCCCCTAAAAGGGATAAAACTGATTCGCGATGGTAAATTTATAGCTGAATTCTCGACTAATAAGATTGAGTTCTTGGACAGATATTTTGACCCAGGGAAGAAGAGCTACTATCGCTTAGAGATCCTCAATAAAGCTGGACATCGCATATTATCCAATCCCATATTCGTCAGGTTTAAGAGAGAGTAATCATCCATGAGAAATATCTTACTTACTGGATCTCCAGGCATTGGTAAAACCACTGTTATAAAGAAAACTCTCGAGATATTGTCATCTTCTAAGATCTCCGGCTTCTATACCGGTGAGATCAGGGAGGGAGGTGTTAGAAAAGGATTTGAGATTCGCACCTTAGATGGCCGAGGGGGAATTTTGTCTCACGTAGATATTAGGAGTCAATATCGAGTAGGAAAGTATAAAGTTGATGTCAGAGGATTTGAGGATATTGCTATTCCAGAGTTAAATCCCGATAGAGCGGATATTGATTTGATAGTGATAGATGAGATCGGGAAGATGGAGTGCTTCTCAGATAAATTTAAGCATTCGGTGATCGAAGCACTCGATTCTGAGAAGAAGGTTTTAGCCACTATTGCCGGGAAAGGAGATCGATTCATCCAAGGGATTAAGAGGCGCGAAGATGTGGTAGTTAGAGAGGTAACTAAGGAAAATAGGGATAAGCTTCCCTCGGAGTTGGTTCGAATGATAGAAGGTGAGTAGGATGTATTGCCCTTATTGTAAAGTTAAGATGAGGGAAGAGAAGAGAAGTTTCCACAAGCAAAGGAAATGGGTATGTCCGTCCTGCGGCGCGGTGAGGATGCAGAGAAAGAAGAGCAAAAATTTAAGATCGAAACGAAAAAACGAAACTTTTAATTGACTTATTACGCAAAGTATGTTAAAATAAGATAAAATTGAGAGTTGATATTCTCAAAAGTCAGTTCTTCGTGAGGACTGACTTGTTATTCTAAGAAGGATGCAATTCGCAATCGCCTTATTAATCCAAGGAGGTGACAGGGCGATTTCCAAAAATTTTAAAGTTAATCGGCAAATCAGAGCTAAGGAGGTAAGGGTTATCGATAAAGACGGTAATCAGCTTGGTATTATGTCTTTTAGAGATGCTCTTAATTTAGCTCAGAATCAGGAGCTGGATTTAGTGGAAGTAGCTCCTCAAGCCAAGCCTGTGGTCTGCCGAATTATGGACTACGGAAAGTTTAGGTATGAACAGGATAAAAGAGATAAGGAGACTCGCAAGAAGCAGAAGACGATAACCGTGAAAGGAGTCCGGTTGAACTCCGTGAGGATCGGAGAACATGATTTCGAGGTGAGACGAAATCAAGCTTATAGATTCTTGGAAGAGGGAGATAAAGTAAAGGTGTCTTTGAGATTTAGAGGAAGAGAGATGGCTCATAGGGACCTAGGACGTAATATGCTTCTTAGGATGGCGGACGAGTTGGGAGAATTAGCGATTATCGAGAGCCCACCTCGAATGGAAGGGCGAACTATGGTTATGATCCTAGCACCTAGTAAAGATAGTAAGGATAAATAGATTTGTCGATTAATGAAGG
>CAZSTA010000254.1:0-4233 GCA_964609495.1 uncultured bacterium
AAAGGCTACAAGAACCTCACTATGGCCCAGGCGGTGCTCACTCCTCTAGCGGTGGATAGCGCCTTGATGAGTCCTCAGATCAGATTGAAGCTAACCGGCCGAGAGAAAAATGTGATGGGCGTAAATGTCCCTATGTTCGAGATGGAGTTTGAAGGGGATATATAGTCCTATGGGCTGGTCGATACCTCTGGTGAGCTCGATATGGCGTTAGAGTCCTTCCGTCAAGTCATCCTCAGACTGCTCAAGCTAGCTGAGGTAGAAAGGGCGGTGGAGCTTCTCGCGGTAGAGATCGAGAGAACGAGGCGAAGGGTTAATGCCTTAGAGTTCGTTATGATTCCCAACCTAGAGGAAACGGTTAAATATATAAGTATGAAATTGGATGAGAGAGAACGAGCTAACATAGTTAGGCTGATGAAGGTCAAGGATATTATCGGAGAGCAAGAGATAGAAATTGGAGGATAGATCGCCTCCGAAATTTTCTATATAATAATTATGGGGATAGCGGGATGCTAAAGCCTCTTTTCCCCTCCCTCGATGGGAGGGGGGCAGGGGAGGGTGATTACGAAGTATAGATATTAGAGCCTCATCACTGCTAGGGTGGTGTGGACTATCTTTACCTACTTCCTGATTGATCCTCTCCCGAGACATCTCCCCAGGCTGACTCTACCCCATGTCCCAGATCTGATTCTCAATTTATTTTGGTGACTTGCCACTTCTAGTCCGCCTTGCAAGTTGATGTAGTTATATCTTATGTTCCTTCCCTTGTCAAGTATTTTTACTCTCTCTCAGGTTAAAGGAGAAAGGAGCGAATTATAAATGTTTAGAATATCTAGAGATATGGGGATCGACTTAGGAACTGCCAGCGTTCTTATCTACGTCAAGGATAGAGGGATCGTCCTAAGAGAGCCCTCGGTCATCGCTATCGATAACATATCCAATAAAGTTCTAGCTGTAGGAGAGGAAGCGAAGAGGATGCTGGGCAAGACTCCGGGCAATATCGTTGCTCAACGCCCGATGAGGGATGGAGTGATTGCCGACTTCAGGACCACCGAGGTTATGCTAAAGTACTTCATCAGGAAAGCCTGTGGGCAACGGAGATTAATCAAGCCCCGAGTGGTGATTGGTGTTCCAGCAGGGATAACCGAGGTCGAAAGGAGGGCCGTCTTAGAGGCGAGCCTCAGTGCCGGGGCTCGAAGGGCGTTCTGTATAGAACAACCCCTCGCGGCAGCTATCGGAGCAGGTATCGATGTAGTTGAGCCAAGTGGGAATATGATCGTAGATATCGGGGGAGGCACAACTAACATCGCAGTTATCTCCTTAGGGGGAATGGTTGTCAGCCAATCGCTACGCATTGGAGGAAACGAATTCGATGAGGCTATCCTGCGCTATGTCAGGAAAAATTATAACTTAGCGATCGGGGAGAGAACAGCCGAGAATGTAAAGATCCGCATCGGAGTCGCCACAATGCCCGATAGCGAGAAGAAAACAGAGGTCGTTGGGCTCGATATGGTGACTGGACTTCCTAAAACGATCGAATTAAGCTCTATTGAGGTTTTGGAGGCTCTCTCCGAATCCCTCTCCGCTATCATAGATGGCGTTAGAGAGATGTTGGAGAAAACTCCTCCAGAGTTGGCCGCAGACATAATGGAGAGGGGGATAATTATGACCGGAGGAAGTTCCCTTCTGCGTAACTTCGATGTCCTATTGCGCAAGGTCACCGGTACTCCGGTCTATGTCGCCGAAGATCCCATCTCCTGCGTAGCCTTAGGAACGGGCAAAGTGCTAGAGCAGATGGATATTATAAAGAGACAAACTATGATGGGTGTATAAATTTGAAGAACATTAAAAAGTTACTATCCATTACTTTTATCCTACTCATACTTCTCATTCCCCTTCAGCCTGTCTTCAGTGCTCAACGCCACTTAATCATTCGCTTAGGGGATAAATCGATATTGGTCAAAGTGGAGGAGAGCGAGGGAAAGCTCTTCTTCCCTCTGAGGAAGATCACCGAGGGATTAGGGCTTCCGCTGAATGTTCAATCGGGCGGCACTGTGGTCTTTCTCAATAAAGATAGCGGTATAGTTATGCTCAAGGTAGAAGAGAATTTCTATTGGATGGATGGAAAGAGGATTGAATTATCGACCCCAGCCCGCCTTATAGGAGATCAGATAGTGGTCCCTCTTGACTTCGTCAAATCTGCTTTGGGGATCGACATAGGTTTGGATGAATTTAAGGAAAGTAGTGAGGTGGCTTCCCCTCCAGATAAAATAGGAGGGGTAGAGGGGAGGACTCCTCCCCCTAAGGATGAAGATAGGGAGATAATCCCCTCTCCTTCTACCTATCCGACTCAGGCTCATTCTCAATTGATCGGTTTTTCCTATCGCTTGGCGGATCAATCATTCCGCTTTATCTTCGAGTTAGATCGAAGGGCAAGTTACAACCTCTTCCGTTTATACAATCCTCCGCGCCTGGTTCTCGATCTCGATAATACCCAACTCGGATCGCCGACAAAGGAGCTAATAGTCAATACCGCAGCGGTCGAGAGGATAAGAATGAAGCAGAGATCCGGTAATACAACCAGGATCGTGTTCGATCTCAGTTATGATTCAATCCCTTATTCTCATTACATCAGACCCAAACCATATCAGATCATAATAGATGTTGCTAGATACTACGAAAGAGAGAGCAAATCAACTCCCTTAAAGGGAATAGAACGATTTCACCTAGTGCGTTTAGGAGAAGCCGGTCCTCTTAATATCAACGCTTTGAGGATAGATCTTTATAATCCAGATATCGAGGTCCGCCCCGCAGTTCCCTCGAAGGGCTTCGCCGAGAGGGAAGAGACAAGCCTGATCAGCCTAGAGGAGGGAGCGATAGCTGCCATTAATGGCGCTTTCTATGGCGATGAAGGAGATCCAGTAGGGCTATTGATGATCGATGGTTCGGTCTTAAGCGATCCTATATCCCACAGATCTGCGATGGCTATAACCTCGGATCGGCATGTTATCTTTTCAAACTTTTCCTTGATCGCCACCGTGAAGGTCAACGGCCAAAAGGCAGTGAAGGTCAATGGGATCAATCGGAGGATGCGGACGGGGGAGATCATATTATATACTCCAGAATATGGGAAGACCACTAAGACAGATAAATGTAACGAGGCCGCGATTATGCGAGGTAGAGTGGTCTCGTTAAGAACTACCGGTGATATGATGATCCCCAGAGATGGCTTTGTTCTCTCCTGGCAAGGCAGAGCTGAATTGAATAACTTGAAGTTCTGGGATAAGATCGAGCTTTCCTTCTCCTTCAACTCCTCTCGCAGTGATATTGTCCATGCTATTGGGGGAGGTCCTCGCCTCGTCAGAGGGGGCAGGCTATTTATAACCTCCGATATGGAGCAATTTCGTGAGGATGTGACAGCGGGAAGAGCACCTCGTAGCGCAGTAGGGGTTACCTCCAGCGGAAAACTCCTCTTAGTAACCGTAGATGGACGCCAGCCAGGGAAGAGCGTGGGAATGACACTTGAGGAACTAGGGAAATTGATGCTGGAGTTAGGCGCAGTAGAGGCTATGAATTTGGATGGAGGAGGCTCGACCACTATGGTCATCGGGGGGAAAGTAGTAAATTACCCCTCAGCGGGAGAGGAACGGAAGATAAGTAGCGCTCTTTTAGTGTTTCATCAGGACTACAGACAGTGACTAAAAAGGAAACTCTTTAATTCTGGTAACTTTTTAACCTTATATATTTCGGCAAAAGTTACCAGAACACTTGAGTTTTATTGCCGGCAAAAGTTTCCTTATTAAAGAAGGGAAGGGTAAAGATATGTATCTTTCTTCAAAAGGGAAGTTTATAATCACTTTTGCTTTAATATTGATGCTCTTGAACATCTCCAATTCAGCGATTGGACAGGAGATAATGGGTCTTAAAGAGTTACATCGAGGAATGAAGGGCCTCGGTAAGACCGTGATCCATGGCACTAAGGTGGAGGAGTTCGAGGTTGAGATACTCGGCATTCTAAAGAATGTGGGTCTAAACGGAGGAGACCTCATTCTAGTTCAAACAAGTGGGGATCTCATCGAGGAGGTCGGGGGAATAGTCTCTGGGATGAGCGGCAGTCCGGTGTATATAGATGGCAAGCTGATTGGAGCGATCAGCTTCACCTGGGCCTCCGCCGATAACTCCGTCGGATTAGTCACCCCTATAGAGTATATGCTCTCGGTGCTCGAGATCAGCGAG
>CAZSTA010000255.1:0-4217 GCA_964609495.1 uncultured bacterium
GAGGACGAGGATATCCATACTAAGATAGAGAATTTTTTGACGGAGAGATATGGAGAGGCAGGCAAGCGAATCCACACCGCTAGATCGAGAAATGATCAAATAATACTGGATGTTAGGATTTATACTAGGGAGAAGCTTCTCAAGGTCGAGCAGATGTTATTAGCTCTCTGTCAAGCATTACTCGACTTTAGCGAGAGGAATAAAGATGTGCCTATGCCTGGTTATACTCATCTCCAGAGAGCGATGGGTTCTTCGGTGGGATTATGGAGCGCCTCCTTTCTGGAGGCCTTGCTCGATGACTTAGTTCTGCTAAGGACAGCATATAAGCTGAATAACCAATGTCCTTTGGGTTCTGCCGCTGGATATGGGGTCTCCATTCCCATAGATAGACAATTGACCTCGGATCTCTTGGGATTCGAGAAGGTTCAGAATAACACCCTATACGTTCAGAACAGTAGGGGTAAAATAGAGGGGATAGTTCTTTCGGCCCTGTCGCAGATAATGTTAGATTTAAGCAGAATGGCAAACGATATGGTGTTATTCTACACCTCCGAGTTTGGCTTCTTCACCTTTCCTGATGAGCTTCGCACTGGGAGTAGTATAATGCCTCAGAAGAAGAACTTAGATGTGATGGAGGTGGTGAGAGCTAAAGCTAAGATCATCCTCTCTTACTGCAGCTTGGAGTATAGCCTTATAGAATCCCTAACCTCGGGATATAGTCGAGATACTAAGGAGACTAAGAAGCCATTGCTAGAAGGACTCGATCTAACTATCAGCACTTTAGAGGTCTGCGAGTTAGTAGTTCATCAGATAATTGTGAATAAAGATAAGTTGAAGGAAGCTTGCTCGCCAGAGATATTCGCGGCTGATAGGGCTTATCAATTGGTGAGAGAAGAGGGGATGCCTTTTCGAGATGCTTATAGAAAGGTATCAGCCGATCTTAGTGAATTAAAAGAGATGAAACCTGAAGAGGTGAAAAATCTTATAATAAGTAAGGATCATCTCGGTGCTCCAGGCAACTTGGGGTTGGATAAGTTGCAAAAGCAGATAGATGAGGGAAAAAGGTTACTTAATAGAGAATATGAGTTCTTAGAGAGTAAATATTCCTCTCTCTTAGGAGAAAGGATGTCCTTGAGAAATTGAGTATGGATGAGAATACCGTCGTGAATAAACTTAAGGAATTAGTATCGATACCGACTATATCCTCCCCTAAGGATTTTGTCAAGAACGCCGAGAAGATCGGATGGAAATATAGTTTTGAGGAAACCTTCAATTTAGCAAAGAATTACTTTGTGGATTGGCTAGGGAACTTCTCCTCTGATATCGAGCAGGAGGAAGTCTTGATCTCAGGAGAATATAGGTTAAATAACATATTAGCCTTTTTCGAGGGCGAGAGTGAAGAGGCGATCTTACTGGAAGGACATTACGATGTCGTCAACTCAGATGGCTCCTTTACTCCTCTGATCGATAGGGGCAAGGTTTATGGTCGAGGAACAGCGGATATGAAGGGAGGACTTGTAGCGGCGATCTCGGCCTTAGAAACGCTTTTAAGCGAGGGAAAATCCCTGAGTAACAATGTATATCTTCTGTTGACTTGCGAAGAGGAGGTAGCCGCAAGAGGTATTTTTTCCTTAGCGGAAAAAGATGAAATCCCCTCTTGGATTCAAGGAGTCGGGTTTTGTGTATGCTTAGAACCCTCATATATGAGGGATTGGCTAGGTATCACCACTGAGCATCCTGGAATAGCCTGTATTAAACCATCCTTGAGGTTGGAAAATGTCTCTAGCGGACCATTTCAGTATCATCTAAGGATAGATGTCGGAGCAAGAGGGCAAAAGCATTCATCGGCAGAACCATCCACTTTAGATCCAAATTTCGCTCTGCTTATGATCTTGAAGGAGATCGGAGATTATTCCCTAAGCAGAATCAGAAGCGATCGAGGGATAAGCGGTGCGGCTAATAAAACTTCCCTCTATACAGAGTGCGAGATTTCCACCTCTCTGAGAGAGAGGGAGATGCGGGAGTTAATTCACAGGGTAGCTGAGGATTGCATCTCAGGGGCGGAGGATCATACGGTCAGGAGATATCTCAGGGAGAGAGGGACAAAAGGAGAACTTATAACCTTAGGAGAAATTAAGAGTGGTAATAGCTTCTACGATTTCTCTCCGTATGAAGAAGCTCTTCTTAACTTAAAGGGTATGGTATCAAAGTATATCAATCCTCGTTACTCCAGAGCACCTATGACTATTGCAGTTCTCTCAGTCGAAGAGGGGATCGCTCAGGCGAAGATAGATATAAGAACGGATTCGGCGCTTAGAAGTGATCTTGAGAAGCTCCTAGATCAACTGATACCATTCGAGGTTAAGATACTCTGGAACGATCCAGGTCTAGAGCAGAACGAGGTCAAGGATAACAAATTCTGGAAGAGATTTTTAGCATCTTGCGAAGGAGTGGTAGATTGGAGAGAAGTTCCTCGAGTGGGATGGACTGAGGCTTCAGTGTTGAAAGGTTTTTTCAACATTCCCTGTATCATAGCTGGTCCAGGGCAGATTTATGGGGTAGCTCACACAAGGGAGGAATTTATCTCTATAGATGAGCTCACGAAAACTAAGAGGATTTTGGAGAGATTCATAACGGTTTAAATCTTTAAAAGTAAAGAGGAAGGGAAAAATGACAAAGAAATTAAAAGCTGAAAGACAGGCAAAGATTATCGAGATCATCAACAACTACCCTATCAACACTCAGAAAGAGTTGATGAATATCCTTAGGGAAGAGGGATGGGAAGTAACTCAAGCCACGATATCGAGGGATATCGATGAGCTTAGGATAGCTAAAGTTCCTATAAGCACGGGCAAGTATAGATACACGATACTTCCTATAGAGCAGTCGGAGGAAGAGATAGTAAATAAATTGAGATCTAGATTTAAGGAAGCTGTGATAAATGTTGATTTCGGAGAGAACGATATCATCATCAAGACTCAGAATGCTCACGCTCCTGAAATTGCGGTAGTTATAGACAAGTTATCTTGGCCTGGCATTATGGGAACGATAGCTGGATACGACACAGTTTTAGTGGTGACGAAGAGTGATGAGAGAGCTAAGGAAATAGCCCAAAAATTCCGAGAGCTCTTGATAGGATAGACCCTTATCTTCCCCTTAAAGTGCTATCTTCATCATTGAGATATCAAAATACAAGAAAGGGCTATATTGATCGATAGTCTATTCCTTGAATAGGGGATACTATTTTCAGTTATGGCGACGAATTTGATAACCGAGTTCCTTTAAGAGAGCTTAGTTTTGTTGCCATAGCTGTTTTTTGTTTTATACCTAACCCCGGCCCCTCTTCCTACCGAATAGAGAGGTTAAGGGAGAGATTTCTTCCTTATAGGGGATGGGGTATAAGATTCCCGACTTATTGATATTGATTTTTAACCTTGATTATGATATAATAAAAACGGGTCGATAAATTCTTAGGATATATGGACGAAGGGAAGATTTAGCAGAGGTTTTAAAATTAGTAAAGAGGAGAGGTGATATATAATAAGTAATCGAGAGTATTTTTTACAGGTCTGATATGCTCAGATCTTTTAGTTTGTAGAATGACTAAATCGGTGGCTAATTTCCTGAAGTGATTCCCTTACACCAAGATAGCATCGACCATTGTGATGTTATTTGTTCACTCTACATAATCATTTTCAAGTTTGTTCACCTACCTTTCACTCACATCGTTCCTTTTTCTATATAAAAATAACAATTAAACATTAAAAGGAGGTAGTATAATGTCCACTCGAACCTTTGTAATAGTGGTTGTAATATTCGTCATACTTCTGCTCATCCCAATATTCCAGGTGAGATCTCTGAGAGGAGAAGTTAATACTCTAACCACAAGGATAGATGAGCTAGAGAAGGCAAAACCTTCTGTAGAAAATCTCAAAGCTGAGGTAATGAAGGATGTAGATGAAAGGCTTAAAGAGATTGAGATACCAGCGGCTCCAGATATGGAAGCCTTCAAGACCGAAGTATTAGCTGCTGTTCCTCCCACACCAGATCTAGCTACCTTCAGGACGGGGGTAATGGAAGAGGTAGCTAGTGAGATCGACAAGACAGCGACGGAGATCAAAGCTACTATCCCAGCGGCTCCTGATATGGAAGCCTTCAAGACTGAGGTATTAGCTGCTGTTCCTCCCGCACCAGATCTAGCTACCTTCAGGACGGGG
>CAZSTA010000256.1:0-4211 GCA_964609495.1 uncultured bacterium
GATGAACACTTCGTTTTATACGATCTTAAAAGCTCAAACGGTACTTTTCTAAATACCAAGCGAATCGATAAGGCTATCTTAAGTGACGGAGATATGATATCTCTAGGATACGATGTGGCTAGGCTTAGATTCGCTCAGGAGGTTCATCCTGAGATCTCCGAAGAGAAGCGAGAGATGAAGGTTGCAGTTGGGAAAGAGGAGGAAGTTTTGGCTGAGTTGATTTTGCTTCCAGATATGGAGCGGGTATTCCCCTTAACCAAATATTCATTAACGATCGGAAGGGGAGAATCTAACAACATAGTGATTCAAGACCCAGCTATATCTCGAAAACATGCTCAGATAAGCTACTATGATGGGCAATTCACGATCTACGATCTGCATAGCTCGAACGGAACTATGGTCAGAGGAAAGCAGATCAGCAAGGAGCCACTCCGAGATGGAGATATAATCATCTTAGGGAATAGTAGTTCCTTGGAATTTCATCTTCTCAAAGAGGAGTTGAAGAAGCCTAGGTCCATGGGGGAAGAGGACAAGGGAGCTACGATCCGGGTTACTCCTCCCGAAGAGAGCGTAGCAACATTGCCTAGATTGATCATAACTCATGGCGATGATGTCGGAAGGGTATATGAACTTTCCTTGACAGTTACCTGCATAGGGAGGGCTGGTATAAACGATATAGTGTTGGATAATGAATATATTTCAAGACAGCACGCGGCAATCGTATTCGATGACCAAAAGTTCATCTTAAGTGATCTGGGAAGTTCCAACGGCACTTTTGTGAATGGGGAACAGATAAGTAGGAAGGAGAGAGTGCTTGAGGATAAGGATATAATCCGCTTGGGAAAAGAGGTTGAATTGGTATTCAGGTCGGGAGAGGGAAAGGAAACTACGATTGGAGAACATATGGCTGGGAAGGAGGAAGTTATCACGACAGTCCCTGATTTAGAGGATGAGGATATGAATTAAGGAAAGAATCGAAAGGAGGAAAACTTATGGATAGGCGAAGGCGAGGAGGAAGTTCGCTCTGGGCGTCTCTAATAGTTATCGTTCTTGTAGTTCTCTTAGGGAACGCTTCCCAGAGCTTGGCGCAAGAGGTGATGTCTGTAGAGACCAAAGTCCTTAATATTCGGGCTGAGGCCTCTATTCAGGCGGAGATAGTGGGCAAATTGTTTAAGGACAACCAGGTTATTGTTTTAGGGGAGAAAGCGGATTCCGCAACTAAAATGTCTTGGAAGTATGTTATGACTGCTGAGGGAAAGATAGGTTTTGTAGTTAGTAAATGGCTGAAGTCTGTCAAGCCTAAGACGAATTTTACTATCTGGAGTAATTTCCTTACTCTTCTCCCTGGGAAGAATATAAATCTCAGTTATAGTGGTGATATCTCTGCAGGTGCTAGATTTCTTGCCTATCCCCTTGGCAAGGATTATCTTCCAGATATGGATCCTCTGGCTATACGGACTAAAGGAGAGGCCATCGAACTTGAGCTTATTTCCAAAGGAGAATGGGATATAACTCTATCTCCACCACCTTTGGGACTCTACTCACTTCTTATGATCGATGACGATCGTCCCTTGGATCATATCATACTTCTGGTGACCAAGCTAGGATTGATCTATAAAGCCTCGGATGAGAATATCCTCGTTCACTCGGTAGATCTGCTCACCGGTGAACCGATAGGGCAGGTCAAGGTGAAGATATGGGAAGGTGGCGAGAAAGACGAAGTTGCTCCTCCACTCACTGGGATAACTAACGCAGATGGTATCTTTTTCGGCGATCTACCGACTAATATAACCTATATTAATGTGATGGGAGATAAGGGTGAGCATTTAGCCTTCACCCCTGAGCCACTTTATCGCTATTACGAAGTTCCATCCCCATATATATCCTATACTTATACTGATAGGCCTATCTATCGACCGAACAATGCGGTCAATATCAAAGGGATAGTTAGGGAGAAGATAGAAAATAGCTATATCCCCTATGAGGGAGAGGTTCAGGTTGTAGTTAAAGATCAACGAGGCAATAAACTAGCTGATTACAAGCTAACGACCAATGATTACGGCACTTTTGCCACGAACTTCATCTTAGGTGAAGAACCTCCTTTAGGGGTATATTCTATACTAACTATCGTTAAGGAGAAGGAATCGCGAGCTTACTTCGAGGTTAAGGAGTATCGCAAACCTGAATACGAAGTTGCTGTGAATATAGGGAGTGAATATTATATCTCCGAGGATACTCTTTCCGCCGAAGTTGAGGCTAAGTACTTCTTCGGAGAGCCAGTATCAAGCGCGAAGGTGGAATACTTCCTCATCCCTGGTTGGTATATGTGGAGATACTGGGATTATGACCAGGATCAGGAGGCTCAGGAGCTCAGGGACAAATATTGGTTCGCTGATTATCAATATTGGGATCTATACGAGAGGGGCTTCTTTCTTGGAGATGTCCCTTTAGGAACAATGGTGACCGATGAGAAGGGAAGAGTGGCTATTCAACAAAAAGTCCCTAAGGTTGAGAGGGATAGATATTATCGTTTAGTGGTTAGAGTTAGCGATAGCAGTAATAGGATCGTCTATGGCTCTTCCCAATTCGCGGTTACTCAAGGAGAATTCCATATCTCAGCAGATCCCGATAAATATCGCCATAGTTTAGGAGATACGGTGAAGGTTACTGTATCGGCTAGGGATTATGAAGATCAGCCAATATCAACTTACCTTGAGGCTAAAGTTAGTGTCAACTATTACATTGTCCAGAAAGATGAGAAGAAAAAGACTAAAAAGTGGGTCCGAAAAGCGGATGTTCTATGGAGGGGATCTTTAAGGACGGATGAGGAAGGGAAGGCGAACTTCCAATTCATAGTTAATCACGGAGGATGGTTGAGCGTTGATCTTGAAAGTCAAGATGAGAGAGGAAATAAGATAACCTCCAGGGAATATCTGGGTTGGGTAAGTTCCAGGGAAATTTACACCGCAAGGTCTATGTATCCTCAGATCATAACCGATAGATATGTCTATCAACCGGGAGATGTAGCCACCATCACCGTCCAGCTCCCCTTCGGGGGGGATAACACCGCAGCCCTATTCACCGTTGAGGGACGGAAGCTATTCTCCGGAAAGTTGCTGAGGATCACTGGAGATAGCCTATCATTCGAGCTACCCATAGCCTCCGAATATCAGCCTAATATATATCTCGATGTCTGCCTAGTCAGGAATGGAGAGTTTATCAGTGGAGCAGCCACTGTCATCTATATCCCTGCCCTTGATAAGGAACTCGCGGTTGAGATCGAGCCTGATAAGCCACTCTATCGCCCTGGAGAGGAGGCGGAATTCACCCTATACACCACTCGAGGAGGTAAACCAGTCCCAGCGGAGCTATCTCTAGGAGTGGTTGATAACGCGATCTACGCTATGCAGGAGGATATCGCTCCTGATATATGGCGTTTCTTCTGGGGCGCAAGATATAATAGAGTTTCTACCGATTACTCTTGGCGAGCCCCCTATGGAGCAGAGATGGGTGGTGGTGAAGGAGGGGAAGCAGGAGCAATTACTCCTCGCCGAGATTTCAAGGATACCGCCTACTGGGTTGCTCAAGTTCGCACTGATAGTGAGGGTAAAGCTATAGTGAGATTCAGATGGCCGGATAACATCACCTCTTGGCGAGCTACAGCCCGTGCGGTAACAAAGGATACCGCGGTCGGAAGTCTGATCGTCAATACTACTACGAAAAAGGATCTCTTCGTGCGGCTCATAACCCCGCGCTTCTTGACTCAAGGAGATAAACTCTCGATAGGCACGATCATCCACAACTATACCTCGACTCCTCAAGAGGTTTCTGCGACCTTTGAGGGAGAAAGGGTAACGGTGTTGGATACCGAAAAGCGAACCTTCATTATAGAGCCCGGGGGAGTAGCGACTTCCTTATGGCCTATTAGCGTCGATAAGGTCGGGAAAGCGGTGCTTACTGCTAAGGTTTGGTCCGATACCCTGTCTGATGGGATGGAACTCACCTTGCCCATCCTTCCCCATGGACTTGCCAAGCTTGATCATCAGGGCGGAAGTATAACTGGAGACTCGGAACTTAAGCTCGATTTCTCCGTTCCTGAAGGAATCATAACGGAGGCTAGCCAACTCAAGATAAAGCTCTCACCCTCCCTAGTGGGACCGATATTCACTTCTCTCGAATACCTAGTCGGTTATCCCTACGGTTGTGTGGAG
>CAZSTA010000257.1:0-4149 GCA_964609495.1 uncultured bacterium
TCAAGGGAGGGGGAACTAAAGGGCTTTAGTTCAATCTCAGCGTTCCCTCTCCCCTCGTGGGAGAGGGCCAGGGTGAGGGGGAGTTATAACTCGATCTGAAATCATTACGAAGTAAAGACTTTTTGATCCCCGATTTTATATGATTCTTGCTGAGGCAAAAAAACTTGACTTAAACTTATAACTATAGTATAATTGTATTGTGCATTGGGACTTTATTTCCCTCTAACCAATTGAGCAAAGAGAGGAGATCGAAATATGTCTTCCAACTTCCAGCGAATATTTAATAGCTTCAGAGCGGCGCTATTTCTCTTATTAGTTGTAATCTTGCTTACTAGTTGCGACGAAATCAAAGACCTATTTGAGCCAGAGCCAACTCCTTCATCTCCTTCGGGGGCTGTCGAGGGATACGTATATGCTCAGATTACAGAGGAAGATAGTTTAAATCAAAATAGTCAATTGATCCCCCTAAAGGGAGCAGAAGCCTCAATAAGTGGCACTGACCTCAAGAGTATTACCGATGATAAGGGATATTTTAAGATAGAAAAAGTTCCGGTTGGATATCGGAGAGTGTATATCTCCGCTACTTATTACGCAGTAAAATATTTTGATGTACCTGTGAATGAAAATCGGACTAGCTCTTTAGGGATAGTATCTCTGCCTCATATTCCCAAAAGGTGGTTGGTGATGATCTATTTCTCCGCTGATAATTCGACCGAGGGGGCAGATGAGGATTTCGCAGATATAAGAGGAGCCACCTCCAGCGGAGATGTTGATATCGTAGTCCAGTTGGACACTCAAGATCAAGCTACAAAGCGATATTATATATCTCCTAAATATACCGATCCTTTGGAAGATATAGGGGAGGCGAATATGGGAGATCCTAAAACCTTGCAAGATTTTATGGATTGGGCTAAAGGGGCTTATCCAGCTGACAATTATCTCCTTATAATCTGGGATCATAATTTAAGCGATGGTTGGAAGATGATCGCCTACGATGAGACCAGCGACGATGCTCTCACTTCGGATGAACTTGAGCAAGCTTTAAATGGAGCTAGTATAAAGGTGGTAGCGATCGATTCCTCCGGGAAGGGCGCGATTGAGGTAGCCTATCAGTTGAAGGATGTCGCCAATTATCTAGTTGGCTCGGAGGAATTGATACCAGCCACTGGTTTCCCCTATCAACAGATATTGAACTCCTTGGTGAGTAATTCTAGTTATTCTCCTTCCGATGTCTCCGAGATGATAGTTGAGGATTATGGCGATTTCTATAGCTCTCGCTTCGATCCGGTTACTTTATCCGCAATCGATCTGAGTGCTATCAGCGGAGTAGCTCTTTCAAGCGATGCCTTTGGGACTGAGATTCGCAACTCCTTGGAGGTAAATAAAGCTAAATATGCAATTATCAAGGATGAACTTCAGACCTACGATTATCTTAACCCAGCTTGGCCCTACACCTCAAGGGTGGATCTCCATCACTTCGCTCAATTGATTAAAGATAACTTCGCCAGCAACACTGATTTGAAGAACCGAGCCCAAGAGGTTATCGATTCCATCGACAGTGCAGTTATCTCTTCATATAAGCTGGGAGTATGGAAGGGAGATATATATTATAAAGAGGTAAATTCTTATGGCTTAGCGGTATATCTGAACTGGACGAGTCAATATAACTCGGATTATAGTTCTGCCACTAAGTTTGCGATGGATATCAGTTGGCCTGAGCTATGTCTCTGGCTAGATGAAAATCTGCCCAGGGACTAGATCTATTAATATAGGAAGGGTTGAGGGAGAGATTCTTCCCCCACTGGTTAGTTCTGAAATTAAAAAGATCCTAATCATCTCCCTTCAAGGCATCGGTAATACTCTGCTCTTCACTCCAGCTTTAAGAGCCTTAGGAGAGAGATATCCGCAAGCCGATATATATGGACTAGTGCTTACTAAAGTGGAGATGCATGCCCTAGAGCAAAATCAATATATTCGAGATATAATAATCATAAATGAGAGCAGATATCAAGGTTTGATCGGCAAATTAAAGCTTATCTGGGGTCTGAGGAAAAAGCATATCGATCTGGCGATAACCGCCTATCCAGGAGGATTGAAGACTGCTGTGATCTCCTTCCTCTCCGCTGCTAAGTTCAGGATAGGTCATATCTTGCCTAGATCGAATCCCTTTCAAAAGTGGTGTTTCTCAAAGTGCTATCATATCACCTTGGAAGGTTCGCCCGATAAACACGATATAGATAACAACTTTGCTCTGCTATCTGCTCTGGGGATAGAGGTAAGTTCTCTTAGTAAAGATATGGAGATAATTATATCCCCCGAGGATATAGGTTTTGCCGATCGATTCTTACAGGAGAAAGAGGTTGAAGACTCGGATCTACTAATAGGATTTCATCCAGGCTCAGGAAAAACTCAGACTTATAAGAGATGGCCTCGCGAGTATTATCAGGAATTGATATCTCGATTAACTAAGCGGGATAAAGTTAAAGCTCTCATATTCGGAGGTCCTGATGAAGCTGAGTTAGTAAGAGCTATAATGGATGGTATATCACCCCCTCCGATAGCAGTCCTTGATACTACTTTGAAGCAGACGACCGCGCTCATAGATCGCTGTCATCTCTTCGTCACCAACGATTCAGGGCTGATGCATATAGCGGTAGCGAGGAAGGTTACCACTATCGCTATCTATGGACCCACTGATCCACTTCAGAGCGCTCCTCATGGAGAAGAACATCTTGTTATCAGGAAGAATAAGGAGTGCGGTCCTTGTTACCCCTTCAGACCTGGACACTTGGAGTGCTTCAAAAGAAGGGGAGAGATCGAATGTCTCAAAGAGATCAGCGTGGAGGAGGTTTTAAGGGCGATAAATACGAAGAGGAACACTCATAGGTAGTGGAGGTCTTTTCAGATGGCTGATAGAGATTACTATGAGATATTAGGCGTTAGTAAAAACGCAGGAAATAAAGAGATAAAACAGGCTTATCGAAGATTAGCTAAACAATACCATCCCGATGCGAATCCAGGGAATAAGATAGCTGAAGAGAAGTTCAAGGAGATTTCCGAGGCTTATAACGTCTTAAGCGATTCTCAGAAGCGCAAACAATACGATCAGTTAAGAGACTTAGGCGCCACCGGATTCGACTTCGGTGCTGGAGGATTCCGCCCCGGGGCGCAACAAGGCACCTATAACTTCAATACTAATGACCTGGGAGACCCGGGTTTCGATCTGGGAAGCATATTTGATCTGTTCACTGAAGGAAGGACAAGCACCGGAACCCAACGCAGGCCCAGAGCTAAAAGGGGAGCAAATCTAAATTACGAGTTGGAGATCCCCTTTGAACAGGCAGTTACCGGAGGAAAGACGATAATATCTGTGACTAGAAGTGATACCTGCCCTACTTGCGGAGGAACGGGAGCTAGGCCAGGCTCAAGAGTAGAAACTTGTCCTGAATGCAAAGGTCGAGGACAGGTAAGCACTGCCCAAGGTGGCTTCGGAATATCGAGACCATGCCCGCGATGTTATGGGACTGGCACTATCATCAAAGACCCCTGTCCAACCTGTCTCGGGATGGGAAGGAGCAAGCAGACTCGCAGAATAGCGGTAACTATCCCTCCGGGAGTAGATACTGGCACTAAGATAAAGATAGCTGGACAGGGAGAAGCAGGATTTCAAGGAGGCCCTCCGGGAGATCTATATGTGATCTTCAAAGTTGCTCCTCATCCCTTCTTCAGAAGGAAGAAAAGGGATATCTACTACGATGCTGAAATCACTATGACTCAAGCGGCTCTAGGGACGAAGATAGAAGTTCCTACTCTGGACGGAAGGGTTAAATTAACCATCCCTGCGGGAACACAGAGCGGTAAGAGCTTTCGTTTAAGAGGTAAAGGTATGCCCTCTCTCAAGGGTGGTAAACGAGGGGATCAATTCGTGCAGGTTAAGATCTTAACTCCGACTAAGCTGACTGCTAAACAGAGAGATCTCCTCCGTCAGTTCGCTAAAGAGAGAAGAGAAAACATATAACCAAGACGATAAGCGATATCATTCGTCGAAACAACAACAGATGATGAACATCGAGTCTTTTCGACTCGATGTTCGTAGTAATTGTGGGATCCACTAGGTGGCGGTTAGGCCCTATTGGCCTGACCGCCTAC
>CAZSTA010000258.1:0-4122 GCA_964609495.1 uncultured bacterium
TCGATAGCCAAGCTAGCCTGATAGGCGAAGGTGGATAACAGTTGTAGATCTTCCTCGGTGATAGATTTATCCGTAGCGAAGTAATCCGCTGTGATTACTCCTATGGCTTCATCCCCAGCTATAATAGGGACGCTGGCATAAGACTTTGTTCCCAAAGCTCGCATTATCCCTTTAATATATTCACTCCAACGCGGATCATTAAGAGGATCCTTAACCAAGATCGGCTTCTTCTCTCTTATAGAGATACCTGAAGGATGTAAATCGAGAGGAGTTTTCGTATAGATAGTCTCTGGAATCAGCCCCTCTCCAAAGCCAGATCTGCCAACTAACATATTCTCCTCCTCATCAACGAAAGCGAGCCATCCCCGATCGAAGCCTAACTCCTTCACCCCTTGCATAATAAGATCCAGTTTTTCCTCAAGAGAAGTTAACTTGAGCAATTTATCAGTTGTATAGTGTAATAGGGTCATCCGTCTAGCCTTCTCACTAACCGAGGCGAAAAGTCTAGCGTCTTCGATAGCTACTCCGATCTGATTGCCAATCGCAGTAAGCAGTTGCATCTCCTCGGGGGTGAATTTGCGATAATTATGAGTAATTACGCCCATCGTTCCTAACGTTTTTCCTTTTGACATTAAAGGCACAGTAGCCAAAGACTGAAGTCCTTCGCGTTTAGCTATCATTCTGGTAAGTCTAGGATCACTTGAGACATTCTCAACTACCAGCGGCTCTCCCGATAGAACTACTCGACCAGTAAATCCTTCGCCAATCTTTAAGTGATCTGTCTCTTTAATGTACTCGGCATTGAAGCCTTGGGAGGTAGCTATTCTTAGCTCCTGAGCCTCCTCATCCAGAATATAGATCGCTCCAGCCTCCATCTCCATCACCTTTAGCACTTCATCCAAGGCATTATTAAGGATCTTATCTAATTCGAGACTTCGACTGATAGCGCTGGAGATAGCGTTGAGAGTGGATAACTCTCTATTCCTCCTCCTTATCTCCATCTCATCCCTCTTCCTTTCGCTAATATCTCTAGCGATAGCAGAGAATCCAACGATCTTTCCTCCCTCATCTTTGATAGGGGATATGGCTAAATCAATATCTATCACCTTTTGATCTTTAGTTAATCTCCGAGTCTCATAATGACTGATCTCCTCGCCAGCTCTGATCTTCTCGCTGAACTCAGATAGTTCTCCTCTTAAGGATAAGGGGACTATCTTCTCTATCGATTCGCCTACTACTTCCTCTGCTTGATAGCCATACACCTTCTCAGCACCTTTATTCCAACTAGTGGTTATACCATTTAGATCCACACTGAATATAGCATTTTGGGAATGCTCAACTACGCTCGCTAGATATCTGATCCTCTCCTCAACCCCTCTTCTCTCAGCTATACTTTTCCCGATCTGCTCTCCTATGGAATTGAGTAGTTGCATATCTTCGGAACTCAAGCGATGTTCAGGAGAAAGGAAGATTAAGCCTGTTACCTTGTCCTCCGCTCTTAGAGGAACGAGGGCTAAAGATCGAAATCCATATAATTTACAGACCCCTCTAACTTTTATATCTGGAGAAGAAATTCGAGAAATATCCTCAATTATCATCGCTTCTCCTGACTGGGCTACCTGACCGCATAAACACTCCCCTAATCGAACCCTGTTTTCCTCTCTAATAAATTCCTCGGGTAATCCCTGATGAGCCGCGAAGAACGATTCCCCATTCTCTTCATCCAGTAGGCGTATTCCTCCCTTCTCGGTCCTTGTTATCTCCAAAATCATACTCAGGATATTATCCAATAGCTCATTTAAACTTGAAGATCGATTAGCTATATCAGATATCTCCTTCAAAATAGCAAGTTCCCAATTGCGTCTTCGTAACTCTCTCATTAGTCGGCTAGATCTCAAAACAGCTCTAATTCGAGCTAGCAACTCCTCGTTATGGAAAGGAGAAATTATATAATCCACAACATCAAGATCAAGGGTAGCGATCATACGATCTAAACCTTCTCTCGCCGCATTAATAAAGATAACAGGAATGTATTTGAGATTCTCATCCTCTTGAATGGCTTGACATAACTTGTATCCACCCATATTGAGCATAACGACATCTGAGAGGATTAGATCGACAGAAGGATATCTGAGGGATGTAACATTCTCCTTTAATTTTTTCAAGGCTTCCTTTCCATCTTCAGCGATTATTACCTCATAACCATTGAGCTTTAAGAGAATCTCCAGAAATTTGCGATTACTTTCATCACTGCTAACCACTAGAACAGTGGCTTGCGAAATATCATACTTATTCGGCATAAAATTCCACCACCTGTATAATTGATTTCATTCCCTATAGTGCGCTTCCCAATTAGTAATTAGCTGCAATCATATCGTAAATATCGGCTAAAGCGCTAGGATCTCCCACCAGAAACATTCTGCCGTTAGTCGCCTGGGCCAACTTATACAGAGTTTCTGTATCGGCTTTGCTCCCGTAAGCTATAGCGAAAATAGAGACGTATCTTCCCTCCTTTATATCGTTACTAGAGGGCAACTTCCTTATAAGCTCCTCTTCCGAGGACTCACTCCTGTTATCAACTCCATCACTTAATAACACTATCGCGTATCTCCTCTTTTCCGTCTCACCCTCTCTAGCCTTATTAATCACCTCTAGCGATTCTATGATTGCATCGCGTAAGGCAGTCTCGTTCATCGCATATAAGCCCCTAACACGCATCTCCAGACTCTCCCGATACTCCTTGAGTTCAACTACTTTCCCTCCGTTCAAAGGTTGGACTTTGTCGTTAAAGACAACGATCTCGATCTTGTCACCATCATCCATCGAAGCGATGAAGCGAGCTAGTGCTTCTCGCAACTGCTTCATAGAATCCTTCATACTCCCTGAAGTATCCACTACTAACACCACGGTAGCTTTCTGCTTAGCTCTCTCCCAATCCTTTATCGCCGCTTGAGCTAAAGTCGGTGGTATATCCTCGAATTTGGAGGGACTTATATCGGGATCAACACCATTCACCTTATCAAGAGGATAAGAAGGCAGTATCGAAGATCCAACTGGAGGTCGTAACCCATATTGCATAGCCTTCGCTTGAAGATCAGGACTCAAGAGGAATTTCCCAAATTCTTCAGCGATCTGCCTCTGTTCCTTAGTGAGCCAATCGCCATTCACCACTCCATAGGGGTAATCACTCCAGAAGGTCATTGGAGGATAAATCGCTACTATCCTGAACTGCTTCTGAGGATAGGAAACATTCGCCTCCACTACCGCGCTTTCAGCACAGGTCACTAGGTGGGTATAGGGTAATCCTGCCTCGCTCATCTTGTTTATCAATTCCTCATCCGTAGGCGCGTAATGTTCCACTGCCTCTTCTACCTTCACCAAACTCGTCTCAGCTTTATCTAGATCCTCAATGGTTAATCCCTTTGATTTCCCTAAGATACCATAACTTAAACCTAATACCGATAATACTCCAGAACTGCTATACTCGGGGTGGGAGTGACTGAAAAGAACTTTTCCCCACTCCCCTCTTCCGTAAGCCCTCCATCCTTGAGGATCACTTAACAGATTTGCTAATCCCGTCCAGCCAAAAGGTTTATCAGGCCAGCCAAGAGCTTGAGCCATCGGCTCCCAAGTAGCGATAACTAGAGGACTAACCGCTAAGGAGCTATAATCCTCGATCAACTTCTTCCCAGCCTCCTCCTGCCACTTCTCATTTATCTGTTTTAGCTCTAGGGTGTTACTCAAAGCTAATACGGCTGGTTTTCCCCCCTCCTTCAAAAGTTGGAGGATCTTTCCCGAAGTGATAGTCACTATGTGGACTAAAGCAGTTTCTCTAGCTACTTTAGGATTCTTTTCATTGAACTCCACCGCGGCGTCTTTTAGGTATCCAGATATACTAGGATCAGCAAATATCGTCAAAAGATGAGATCTAGCTGGGGATAGTTTCTTATCTACTTTAGGAGGCTTCTTACCTCCATTATCCTTAACTACTTCTCCATTCTCATCAGGTATAGGAGGTTTCGGCGGATTCCTGACTAGAAGATATACAACTAGCAATCCCAAGAGAAGAAATATTACCACTATTAATTTTTTCTCCACCGCTACTCCTCCCTTCTTTACTCA
>CAZSTA010000259.1:0-4104 GCA_964609495.1 uncultured bacterium
TACCATCGAATACAACACCATCTATGAGAATGATTGGAATGGGATTTATGTGTCTTCTTCGTCTTCCAATACCATCGAATACAACACCATCTATGAGAATTATGAGGGGATTTTTGTGTATTGGAATTCGTCTTCCAATATCATCGAATATAACACCATCTATGAGAATGATGATGGGATTTATGTGGAGTCTTCGTCTTCTAATACCATCGCCAACAACACCATCTATGGGAATCATTGGCATGGGATTTATGTGTATGATTCGTCTTCCACTACCATCGCCAACAATACCATCTATGAGAATGATATTGTTGGGATTCATATGGAGTCTTCGTCTTCCAATATCATCGAATATAACACCATCTATGAGAATGATTTGCATGGGATTTATGTGGAGTCTTCGTCTTCCAATACCATCGCCAACAACACCATCTATGAGAATGATTGGGGGATTTATGTATATGATTCGTCTTCCAATACCATCGCCAACAACACTATCTATGAGAATGAGTATGGGATTGCTGTGGGGGGTCTTCGTCTTCCAATACCATCGCCAACAACTACATCTATGAGAATGAGTATGGGATTAGAATCTCTAGTTTCTCTCCTGGTAACATTGCTCACAGCAATGTTATCTGTGGCAATAACTATGGGGTCAATAACCTGACTACAAACCCCTTCGATGCCGAAGGGAATGGTGGGGAGATAACAGCGGTCCCTCTGGTGTGGCTTTGGGGAGTGGCGATGCGGTCAGCGATTATGTGAATTATGATCCCTGGCTCCAGATGTCTCTCAGTGCCTCTCCTACCTCTATCGGGGTTGGCGATACCTCCACTATTACCGTTACGATAAGCGGAGGAGGATATTATGCCCCTGACGGAACTCCTATCACCTTCTCCACTAACCTGGGAATTATGAATCCTGCTATTGCCTACACCAGTGGAGGAAGTGCTACCTCTCTTCTCTCCAGCCCAATAGGAGGGATAGAAACCGTTTCCGCCTGTGTAGATTTCTGTGCCTGTCCTATGGTTACCCCAGTTACAGTGGGTGTTGATATCACTCCTTATCCTCAGATAGTCTTCATCACCCCGATAAGGCTGGTCTATGTAGGACTTCCCACGGCGGAGATAACTATTCAAATTCAGGATGCAGGTGGTAATCCCGACAATGTAACCGTGGACACTACTATTAACCTCTCCTCCCTCTACTTGACCGGGCAGTTCTCCTTGACCCATACCCCCTTCGTTCCCACTACCTCGGTAGTCATTCCTGCAGGAGCTAATAGCGTAACCTTCTACTTCAAAGGCTTTGAGTTGGGAACGGCGACGATGCTGGCCGCGGAGAGTCCCGATATGGGCTGGACGGATGGGACTCAGGAAGTCCATATCATCTTACCACCTCAACCTGAGCCTCCTACTCCTCCTCCCATTGCAGACATCTCCTCTCCTCCTGATATGCAGTTCGTTAAGGGGATGGTTGAAGTAATAGGGACTGCCTTCAGTGAGATCCTTGAGGAATATATCCTGGAGTATGGAGAGGGGGAGGATCCGAGCAGTTGGACGCTTATTAGCACCTCCCCTCAGGCAGTAGTAGATGATCTGCTAGGGGATTGGGATACCTCCTCTCTGCCCGATGGCACTTACACCATCTGCATCACCACTAAGGATACCGAGGGGAGAACCGCTACGGATAAGGTAACGGTGATAATAGATAACACCGCTCCTGAGATAAGCGACTTGGAGGTAGAGGATAAGTTCCAGGAGACCGATTGCGAGAGAGCGGAGTGGAAGATAAGTGCTAAGGTTACGGATAAGACGAGTGGAATAGATAAGAAGAGTTTGAAGATGATCATCTCCTCCGAGGGAATGAACGATATAGTGATAGATTGGGATAAGATAAGCTATGATGAGAATACAGGTGAGATCTCCTATACCCTCAAGGGAAATCTGAAGAGCGGGAGATACACGGTGAAGATAGAGGTCAAGGATAAGGTTGGTAACGAGGTGGAGATGACGACTGACTTCACCGTAGAAGCTATCTTAGGGTTGCACAATATAATGAATATCCCTAATCCTATGACGAATCGGACCGTCTTCACCTTCAGCTTATGTATGGAAGCAGAAGTCAGGATCGAGATCTATACTACTGCAGGAGAGTTAGTGAGGGTGTTGGATGAGATAGTCGGAGAGATGGGATACAATGAGGTAGCTTGGGATGGATTAGATGAGGATGGCGAGGAAGTAGCCGATGGAGTTTACATCTATCGGATAGAAGCCACTGGTGATGGTAAGACTATAGAGGAGATCAAGACACTGGCGGTGATCAAGTAAATAAGACTGAGATATATGATAAAGAGCGGGTGCATAACAAAGCATCCGCTCATTTTATTTCCTACTTCTCTTTAATCATTCTAACGATTATAATAATTTTCGCGTAATCTTATCTTGACTGTTGGTTGTTTATTGTATATAATATATCTGTTAGTTTAGGTATGATTAGAGATGTTAAAACCGATGAAGGAGGAGAGATGATGAAGAACGGTAAGATCAAAGTGGGACTCGCTCCCACCAGGCGGACTGTCTTTAGCGTGGAGGATAGCTTAAAGTATAAGAAGATGATCGAGGATAAACTTACTGAGTGGGGAATAGATTATGTCAACCTCGATTGGTTGAACGAGGAAGGGCTTCTCTATAGCATTCATGATGCGGGGAAGGTGGTGAAGAAGTTCAGAGAGGAGGAGGTTGATGCTGTCTTTGCTCCTCATTGTAACTTCGGCACGGAATCCGCAACTGCAAAAGTAGCCAGGGAGGTGGGTAAGCCCTTCTTACTCTGGGGACCTAGAGATGAGGCTCCTCTGGAGGATGGGACTCGTCTGAGGGATACTCAGTGCGGACTCTTCGCTACCAGTAAGATATTAAGAAGAATGGGAGTTCCCTTCACCTACATTGTCAACTCTCGGGTCAATAGTCCGGTATTCAAGAGAGGCTTCCACAATTTCTTGGGTGCGGCTGCTGCAGCTAAGGCTTTCCTGGGGGCGAGAATAGGGCAGGTTGACACTCGCCCAGGTGACTTCTGGACTGTTATGGTAAATGAAGGAGAGCTTCTCGAGAGATGGGGGATCGAGGTTGTTCCCACCACCTTAGTTGATATCGAACAGGGAGTTATGAAGTATGTGTCCGAGAAGCCTAAGAAGTTACAGGACACAGTTGCCGATCTCAAAGCAAAGGTGGATTTTGGCGACACCGATGAGGATACTATCAATAAGATATCCGCCCTAAAACTGGTGCTTTTGGAGTGGGCGGAGGCGGAAGCCTTAGATGGCATCGCTTTCCAGTGTTGGGATGCGCTTCAGGCTGCCCTTGGCATCTGCCCCTGCTTTGTCGATAGCGAACTTACTGATATGGGGATACCAGTCTCCTGCGAGACTGATATTCATGGAGCTCTGGTCTCTCTAATGCTTCAAGCGGCTGCTTTATGGACTACTCCAATCTTCTTCGCCGATCTCACTATCCGCCATCCTGATAATGATAACTCGGAGTTGCTCTGGCACTGTGGACCATTCCCTATATCCTTGGCTTGTAGTCCAGAGAGGAAGGTCGGCGGGCATTATATTATGCCCAGTGGTGCTCCCGGGGTAGCAGAATGGGAGATCAAGGGTGGAGATATCACCATCGCCAGATTCGATGGCGATCACGGGGAATATTCCCTCCTGATGGGGCATGCTAAGGGAACTGAGGGACCCTTCAATCGCGGCACCTATCTTTGGATAGAGGTGAATAATTGGCCCGAGTGGGAGGAGAGGATCATATATGGTCCTTATATCCATCACGTAGCTGGCGTTCACGGCAAGTTCGCCCCGGTTCTCTACGAAGCCTGCAAGTATGTCCCTGGCTTGAAGACTGATCCAGTTGACCCCAAGGAGGAAGAGATCAGAGCTTTCCTGAGAGGAGAGGATTTGTAGAAAGTTGTCCGAGAAAGTTTTGAGGGAAATTGTTTAAAGTCTTTACTCTGTAGTCACCCTCCCCCTAACCCCCCCCATCAAGGGAGGGGGACTACAGGGCTTCAGTTCAATCTCAGTGTCCCCTCTCCCCTCGTGGGAGAGGG
>CAZSTA010000260.1:0-831 GCA_964609495.1 uncultured bacterium
CTCCCGCACCAGATCTAGCTACCTTCAGGACGGGGGTAATGGAAGAGGTAGCTAGTGAGATCGACAAGGCGAAAGATGAGATCAAAGATGAGATTGTAATAACTATTCCGGATATGGAAGCCTTCAAATCAGAGATAGCAACTGAGACAGAGGGTAAAATCAGCACAACTAAAGAGGAGATATTGAAGGAGCTTACGGCTGAAATAAAAGCCCTCGAGACCGAGGTAGAATCTCTAAAAAAAGGTGTAGAGGAGAAAGCGAAAAAATATGCTTATGTTGTATCACCTACTCTGAATTTGCGAGTGGGTCCATCCAAAGATACCGAGCTCCTTGCCACCCTCACTGAAGGTGATATAGTAGAGATACTAGAACAGATGGAAGGCGAGGTTGTGGTTGAGGATATAACCAGCCATTGGTATAAGGTCAAACTATCCGATGAAACAGAGGGATGGGTATTTGGAGGATATTTAAGCTTTATTGAAGAGCCTTAGATTCGCTCTGATCACCTATAATTATTATCGAGATTGGGATTACAATCTCCGGGTGAAAGTCCCTAAAAGCCTAATGTCAGAGGGCGAATAGGAGTAATCACAAACTCCGTCCTTGGAGAGGGGGGCGGAGTTTTTGTGTTTTGATATTTAAAAGGCTCCAGATATTCCCGCTTCGGCAAAAGTCGCCATCTCAGTTAGAATCTTCACTCCTACTTCTATAAGGTCTATACCCAGGGCTGCTCCTGTTCCCTCTCCCAGTCTAAGGGATAAATCGAGCATAGGTTCTTGCCCGATTCTCTCTAACATAGCTCTATGCCCGATTTCTACTGATTTGTGGGAG
>CAZSTA010000260.1:841-4090 GCA_964609495.1 uncultured bacterium
CCCTGCGGTGGAGATAAAGCCATCGACTACTGCTGGGATTCTATTGGTGGCTGCTCCTATTATTAATCCTGCGATCCCGGCGATCTCAAAGCCTCCTACTTTTGCTAGGACATCTAGGGGATCTTCGGGATTCGGTTTATTAACCTTCAGAACTTTTTCGATAATCTCTATCTTCCTCTGCAATCCTTTGTCGTCTAAACCGGTGCCACGTCCGGTTACATCCTTCACTGGTAATCCGGTTATAGCGGCGACTATAGCACTGCTAGGAGTGGTATTCCCTATTCCCATATCTCCCGTTCCGATTATATCTATTTGCTGAGAGACGCACCCCTCGGCAAGTTCCACTCCTACCATTATAGCTTTTATTGCTTCCTCTCTGGTCATCGCCGGTCCTACCGCCATGTTCTTAGTCCCATATCCCACCTTCTTAATTACTAACCCTTCCATCTCTTCAAAGTCATAAGCAACTCCGATATCCACTACGATGACTTGCGCCCCTATATGCCTAGCGATAACATTGATTCCAGCTCCTCCTTTCGAGAAGTTATATACCATTTGAGTGGTAACCTCTTGAGGAAAGGCGCTTACTCCTTCCTTCACTACGCCATGATCCCCAGCGAAAGTGAATATAACTTTCTTCTTTATCTTCGGACTTAAATCCTCCCTGATGGCGACATATCTCCGCGCGAACTCCTCTAGTCTGCCTAAGCTCCCCGGTGGTTTAGTTAAGCTATCCAATCTCTCTTGCGCCTTCTGATAATACTCCTCCTTGATCGGCTCGATCTTGTCTAGGACTTTCTGTAATTCTTGCACTACACCTCTCCTCTCTTAATTGCTATAGGATCTGATAGGGCATACTTTAGCTCTTTCAACAGCTTCGAGTTAGCCTCTCGATCCTTGACAGCTAGACGAATATATCTCTCATCTAGCGACCTAAAGGAACTGCAATCCCGAATTAATATTCCTTTTCTCGCTAAAAGTTTGCCAAGCATATCTGCTGTTCGTCCTGCTTTGAGTATCCGCACTAAGATATAATTAGCGACTGAAGGAAAAGGTTTAATTCCTCTTAGAGTGGATAACTCATTCCAAAGGCGCTTTCTCTCTCTCCTTATCAAATCCTTCGTTCTCATTATATACTCTTTGTCCTTCAGAGCTGATACTCCTGCCACTTGGGCTAGATAGTTGACGCTCCAAGGCTCTGTATATTTTGCTAGTCGCTCGATATTATCTTGTTTAGCTACTGCATAGCCCAATCTTAAACCCGCTAAGGCGAAGATTTTAGTCAATGATCCTAGGACTATTAAGTTATCACATCTGATAGATCGAGTTGCTAGGGAATATCTATCCTTATTCTCGATAAAATCCATAAAGGCTTCATCAATCACAACCCATATTCCTCTACTTTCAGCGAAGTTGATTAATTCCTCCAATTCAGCGCTTGTATTGATACTACCCGTAGGATTGTTAGGATTACATAGGAAAATTATATCTACATCATCCGATCGCCTTATGAGATCCTCTATATCTAAAGCAAAATTCCTCTCTTCCTCCAGGACTGCAAATCTCACCCTTCCCCCATTTTTCACGATAGCTAATTCGTATTCCGAGAAAGTTGGGGAGGGAAGTAGAGCTAACTGGGGCTTAATCATTCTGACAAGTTGATATATCAAAGCTATTGAGCCATTTCCCACCAATATATTATCTCTATCTATCCCAAGATAAACTCTTATAGCTGCTTTTAACTCTCGACAATCTGGATCAGGATAGTGAACGATCAAATCCAGATTATCTTTTATAGCCCGAATAGCGGTCAGCGGAGGTCCCAAAGGATTGATGTTGGCGGAGAAGTCAAGTATATCCCTCAAATTCAATCTGTATTCCTCTGCGGCAGAAAATACATCTCCTCCATGTTTAGAGATATCCATTTCTTCTCTCCTCAAGAGGTGATTATCACGAATAGCATAAGGGTTATAACCTCCATAAGCTCGTTCATAGCCCCGTAGGTGTCCCCCGTCATACCACCTAATTTTTGAGCTATCGCCCTTGAGATTATAAGGGTGATGGTGGCTATACCTATAAATAAAAGCAACCCCCTGAAGCCGAGAAGCAGTAAAGAGGGTATGAGAGCTATCGCCGAGGCTATAGCTAGTTCTCTATACCCTGTGTTCTCGGCGAAAACCTTCCCTAAACCTGGCTCTTTACGAGCATAAGGATAGCTCATAATAGAATAGACGATCGCCCATCGCCCTAGGGTTGGAGTTAGGAGCCAAGCAAAGAAGCGCAGTCGAAGGGGAACACTTTGTATTAGAGAGAGCTTCAGAAGGATAATGCTTACCGCGGCTATCACTCCCCAAGACCCTACTCGGCTATCCCTCATAATCTCTAACTTGCGTTCTCGAGAGCGACCACTACCCAATCCATCAGCGGTATCCATAAGTCCATCCAGATGAAGCCCTCCACTCACAAGGAGGAGAACGATCACCAGAAGAATATTGATCACTCCTAGAGGTAGAAATAGACCAGCGAGCTTATCTACTACGATAAGCACTACTCCAAAGGCGAGTCCAACTAGAGGGAAGTAAGCTGTCATTCTCCCCAAATTCTCTTCATCGAATATGCGATTTGGATCGAGGGGAAGGATGCTCATAAATTGGAAAGCACCGCTTATATCGCGTAGGATTTCGATATCTGATCTCCTCCTTTATTATCAGGATTAGGGAGATAGGTAGTTTCAAATAAATAAGCTTCGATTAATTAGTTCAAGATATGATTCCCCCTCTCCCACAAGGGGAGAGGAACATGATTAAGCGCCCCTATCTTGATGAGATTAGTTTCCCCTCCCTCGATGGGAGGGGTTAGGGGAGGGTGATTTAACACGATTTTATATACTACCATTGAAAATCTAACAATAACTTGGTATCTTCCAAGTGCCAATTCTTCTCTACCCCAACCACTTTCTCATTACCTCAAATAGCTCTCTCATTTCAAAAGGTTTCATAATATATTCGTTGGCACCCAAATCCATCGCCCTTTCGATCTCCCACTCCCTACCCTCAGCAGATACAATGATGATCGGTAAATCCTCGAAGCGCTCGTCTTCCCGTGCCTCCTCTATCACCTCGTAACCATCCTTATCTGGCATCCATAAATCCAGAAGCATTAGATCAATAGAGGGATGACTCTTTAATATCTCTATCGCTTCCTTCCCATCCAAAGCTGTTAATACCTTACATCCAAATTCCTTCACCA
>CAZSTA010000261.1:0-389 GCA_964609495.1 uncultured bacterium
AACCATCGGTGCGATTCAAAGTTATGGTTAATGTTCTCGTCAAAGAGTTGGATTCGGCTGAAATCGTAGAACATCAAGAGGAAATAAGATCAACCCCACTGGTGAGAAAGCTACTCTCGGAGAGAGGGAAGGATGGGAAAATACCATTTTTTCCTTATAGCAAGTGGTTCGGTGCTCATTGGATCCTGGCAAGTCTGGCAGATATTGGTTATCCACCGAATGATGAATCGCTTATTCCCTTGAGGGAACAGGTCTACGAATGGCTTTTCTCAGATAAGCATAAGAAATCGATAAAAACGATCGAGGGGCGGGTGAGAAGATGTGCTTCGCAAGAAGGGAACGCCCTTTACTACCTTCTTTCGCTCGGTTTGGCGGATGATCGAACTGAA
>CAZSTA010000261.1:399-4001 GCA_964609495.1 uncultured bacterium
GTGGCAATGGCCCGATGGTGGATGGAATTGCGACAAAAAGCCCAAAGCTATAAATTCATCCTTTATGGAGAGCCTAATCCCCCTTCGCTCATTAGCATTGCACGCGAAGATAACCGGAAGCACGGCCTCAAAGAGAGCCGTAGAACGAGCGGCGGATATTTTCCTCAAGCGTAGATTGTATAAGGGGCAACGGGACGGTCTTGTTATAAGAAATGATTTTGTGGCATTACACTATCCGTGTTATTGGCATTATGATATCTTGTTCGGGTTGAAGGTTATGGCAGAGGCAGGTTTTATTGGTGACGAACGTTGTGGTGATGCCTTGGAACTATTGGAATCGAAACAGTTACTAGACGGTGGATTTCCTGCGGAGAAGAGGTATTATCAAGTTACAGAAAAGAGGAAGAGTGGACGCTCGCTTGTTAATTGGGGTGGAACTGGTAAGAAGCATCTGAATGAATTTGTAACAGCGGATGCCTTATACGTGCTGAAGGAATCAGGACGATTGATATAACCCCGAGGTTTCGAGGTCAGGGCATTGTTTGGCAAATATCGATCAGATAATGGATGAATACGAAGTATAGACTGATTGAGCTTATTAAGAGGATACATTGGGCGATTTGCTATTATTAATATTTCCTCCCAGTGATAACTGTTCAATTTTGAACACTTTGTATAAAATGAAGCAAATTTGGGGAGATCGCTAAAGCCGAGTTTCTTTTTACACAAAGTCAAATATCGCATCAATACGGACTGTTTAGTAACTAAGCAGTCCTATTTCTTTTCTGGGGACAATGGCATAGATTTTGCACTATTAATATATTACCCAGCTTTGAATAAAGGGAATTTGTCCTCTTATATAATAAATCACCCAAAAGAGAGTGATAAAGATATGTTTAAGAATATAAGGCATTATGGAGAGAAAGATATCAGTGGCTGCGGAATTATAGGTATGATGAGCGAAAGCGGCAAGAGAATGAGCGGTGAGGATATGATAAAATCCATTTCCTTGATGAACGAGCGCTCCAATGGATTGGGAGGTGGATTCGCCGCTTATGGTATCTATCCCGAATTCGCGGATTACTATGCCTTTCATATGATGTATGAGGATCAGAGGGCGAAGGAACTTACCGAGGAGTATCTGGCTAGGAACTTCGTCATCTATGAGGATGAACCGATACCTACCAGACACACCCCAAGAGTGGGTAAAGCTCCTGTCCTCTGGCGCTACTTCCTGAAGGTGAAGATGGGACAAATTCTCGGCGATGAGGAGGATTTCATAGTCTCAACAGTTATGGATATAAATTCTCAGATCAACGGGGCTTTTGTCGCCTCTAGCGGGAAGAATATGGGGATCTTCAAAGGCGTTGGCTATCCAGAGGATATCGGGGTCTTTTATCGAATAGATGAATATGAGGGATACATCTGGACTGGGCATGGTCGCTTTCCTACAAATACTCCCGGATGGTGGGGAGGTGCTCATCCCTTCGGCCTTCTTGATTGGTCGATCGTTCACAATGGAGAAATATCGTCCTATGGGATAAATAAGAGGTATTTAGAGAACTTCGGATATCTATGCACTCTTTTTACTGATACCGAGGTGATGGCTTATCTGTGCGATCTGCTTGTAAGAAAACATAAACTCGACTTCGAGACACTAGCGATGGCGATGGCTTCTCCTTTCTGGGAGGATATTGATAGGATGTCAGAGGAAAAACGTAAGCTGGCTTCCGCTATCCGCATAACCTATGGCAGTGCTTTGGTCAATGGTCCTTTCAGCATAGTTATCGGACATAGCAGGGGAATGGTCGGATTGAGCGATAGGATCAAGCTAAGACCACTTGTAGCAGGGCGAAAGGGAGATATGCTCTATATCTCGAGCGAGGAGTCCGCTATTCGAGAGATATGTCCTGATCCTGAGAGGGTATGGGCTCCGAAGGCTGGAACTCCAGTTATCGGCGAGTTGAAGGTAGGGGAGCGGGAGGGCAAGGAGATAGCTGGAGTAACGACGGCTTAGAGAAGGAGGAGGATAATGGCTATAAGTTTGCTTTCCCCTGAATTTATAATCGAAAGAGATGAGAATAGGTGTATCGCCTGTCAAGTTTGCGTCAGGCAGTGCGCTAATGATGTTCATATATACGATCCTGAAGAGGATGAGGTAACGAGTCAGGAGGAGAATTGTGTGGGGTGTCATCGCTGTGTAACTCTTTGCCCGACTAATGCTCTGACTGTTAGACGAAATCCCCTTAACTTTAAGGATAACGCTAATTGGACTGGATCAGCGATAAAGGATATATACAAACAAGCGGAGACAGGTGGAGTGCTTTTGACAGGGATGGGATGCGATAGGCCCTATCCTGTCTATTGGGATCATATGGTCTTGAACGCCTCTCAGGTTACTAATCCCTCGATCGATCCCCTGCGCGAGCCTATGGAGTTACGCACTTACTTAGGGCGAAAGCCGGATAGGCTTGAGATCGTTTATTCTGGAGGTGAACCCAGGTTAGTTACTGAATTAGCTCCTCAGTTGATGCTGGAAACTCCGATCTTGTTCTCAGCTATGTCCTATGGTTCAATCAGCTATAACGCCTGTTTATCCATAGCTAGAGCGGCTCAGATAGCGGGGACCTATTTCAACAGCGGTGAAGGAGGACTTCACCGTGATCTATACAAATACGGAGAACATGCCATCGTTCAAGTAGCTTCAGGACGATTCGGTGTTCACAGCGATTATCTAGGGATAGCCTCAGCGATCGAGATCAAGATCGGACAGGGGGCAAAGCCCGGTATCGGCGGACATCTTCCGGGGGAGAAGGTGAGCGAGCAGATCTCTCAGACGCGTATGATCCCGGTAGGAACTGATGCGCTATCTCCAGCACCGCATCATGATATCTACTCGATAGAGGATCTAAGACAGTTGATCTATGCTCTGAAGGAGGCGACCAGGTATGAGAAGCCTATCATAGTCAAGATCTCCGCAGTCCACAATGTCGCTCCTATCGCCAGTGGAATGGTTCGCGCCGGTGCGGATATCATCGCGATCGATGGCCTTAGAGGAGGAACGGGCGCAGCCCCACAAGTCATCAGGGATAACGTGGGGATCCCCATTGAATTTGCCATCGCCGCAGTTGATGATAGATTGAGGGAGGAAGGTATTAGGCATCAAGCCTCGCTCCTCGCCGCAGGTGGATTCCGAAACAGCGCCGATATCGCTAAGGCGATCGCTTTAGGTGCAGATGCGGTATATATCGGCACTTCAGCCTTGGTAGCTATGGGATGTCACGTATGTCAGAAGTGTTATACTGGCAAATGCAACTGGGGCATCGCCACTCAAGATCCATATCTGACCAAGAGGCTTAATCCTAATATCGCCACTAGGAGATTAGTCAACTTGTTGCGCGCTTGGTCCATGGAGATCAAGGAGATGCTGGGAGGTATGGGAGTCAATTCCATCGACAGTTTAAGAGGCAACAGGTATCATCTGAGAGGAGTTGGACTCACGGATAGAGAGCTTCAAATTTTGGGTATAAAGTCAGTTGGTGAAGCGTGGTAGAGGTTGGAGGTGGAAAATATGAAGAGGATATATATAAATGAGGAATACT
>CAZSTA010000262.1:0-4000 GCA_964609495.1 uncultured bacterium
GGATGAAAAAGGCTAAGATAGCGGCTAATAGGATGGTCTCTATTGTCTCTCTAATGGCACTCTTCTCCTTTGTAAAGATTATAGAACGGATCTTCTTCATCACTTATCATATCATCTCCTTGATCTATTTAACGGTGCTGATTATATCCACCAATTGGCCTGCTTTCTCAGTCAACAGTTCAAATTTCCTCTCCTCGATAATATCTCTGCCGATCAATCCGCCTCCTATACCTAAGGCCGATGCGCCTGCTTTGAGGAAATCAGCCGCATTATTTAAATTAACTCCTCCCGTTGGAACTAAAGGGATCTGAGGTAGAGGACCCCTTAGGCCCCTTATGTAAGCTGGTCCTAATTGTCCAACAGGAAATACCTTGATCAGATCAGCTCCCTCCTCCCAGGCGGATACGATCTCAGTTGGAGTCATAGCTCCAGGTATCACCACTTTCGAATATCTCTTGCCCATACGAATTATCTCCGGCTTGAAATGCGGCGAGACGATGAACTCAGCACCAGCCGAAATACAATCCTCGGTGCTCTCCGCGCTCATAACCGTTCCTGCTCCTATGATTATCCTATCACCCCAGCTAGCTTTAACCTCCTTGATCGAACGCAGTGCATCAGGAGTGGTCATCGTTATCTCGATTAAGTCAATTCCGCCTTCTTTGAGAGCCTCTATGATAGCCATTATCCGTTCCGAGGAATCGGCTCTAATTATAGCTATAACTCGCTTATCAAAGATTTGGCTTAGAACGTCCTCTTTATCGCTCATCAAACCCCTTAATGTTAGACAAGAATTAAACCTCAAAAATTCCAATTTCTGTCAACGCTTTATACCCTTTACTCTTCCCTCTAACAACTCCTCTATCTCCTCTAAGATGAGCAGAGCCATATCTCCAGCTATCGAATATTTCAAGGAGGCCATAGCTCCCCCGTAATCCAATCCCTTTTGGACCCCCTTCGTTAAATATCCATATATGAATCCAGCATCGAAAGCATCTCCTGCTCCTACCCGATCCACCTCATAAGCTTCGTATATCCTTCCCCTATACATCTTATCGCTATAGGCGAGAGAACCCTCTCCACCTAAAGTTAAAGCTACAATTCCGATATTATATCTATCCTTCAGGTATTCGGCTGCCTCCTCGGGGACGGTAGGGGCTTTCAGAACGAGACAAGCATCAGGAATAGAGGACAGGAAAATATCGACCTCAGGAATGATCTCTTCCAGAGTAGCTTTAGCTTCCTCAGGGGACCAAAGCAGGGAGCGATAATTGATATCAAAGGAGATCAACATATTCGCTTTCTTAGCTTCTTCAATTGCTCTCAAGACTACTTGATGACAGCTCTCACTCAACGCGGGCGTTATCCCTGTAAGGTGAAGGATTCTTGCGCTCTTCACAAATTCCCAATCCACCTCCTCCGGAGTCACCTGACTGACCGCTGAATCCTTCCTATCGTAGATTATTTGACTCGCTCGAGGAAGGCGACCGAACTCGATGAAATATACCCCTACCCTTCCCTCCTTGGTCCAGATGATCCGGGAGGTATCGACTCCCTGGCCTCTTATCTCCGCGGCTATCCTCCGTCCCAGGGGATTATCGACTAATCTGCTTATCCAGGCTGATTTCATCCCCAATCTACTCAGAGCTACCGCGAAATTAGACTCGGTGCCACCGATCGAACATTCCAAGGATACCGCTTGTTCTAAGCGAAGGCTATCCGGAGGAGAGAGCCTGATCATAGTCTCCCCTATAGTGACCACGTCTAATGAAGGCATTGCGAATCCTCTCTTGAATTTCAATTTTTTCTGATTTTAGCATAACTTTATCTCTTTGTCAATCATATTTTTAAGCTACTTATCACGCGACCCTCTCATCTTCTCTATATGGCTTTCATTATCCAGGAAATCTCTAGTAGTATCTCTCCACCTCGCTGTAATAGGATCAGCGAGCAGTTCCGTCTCGATCAAAGCGAATATAAGGCTCATAGTGGCGACTATCTTATCTTTAACCTTGACTTCAACGCTGACTTTGGCAATATCCCCCCGCATAGAATCTAAATTTCCTTCGATAATAAGCTGATCTCCCGGACGGATGAAACGCCTGAACTTAGCTTTGTTTATTGTAGCCAAGACACCTCTCATATCCTTCCCATTTTGCTCTTTAACAGTTCGATGTATCAATATCTCACAGACCTGTGCTGAAGCCTCGAGGATCAAGGCTCCGGGCATGATCGGATAGATCGGGAAGTGATCGGTGAAGTAGTCCTCGCTTAAAGTGATATTTTTCAATCCCACCACTCGTTTCCCTATCTCCAACTTTAAAATGCGATCACACATTAAGAAGCGCATAATAACCTCCCGCGAATAGTTAGCTCCTTGAATCTCGTTTATTATGTAAAATTTGAACCCTTCTATACAGGAGGGTTCGTAAAACTTCCCCTTAGATGCTCCTCTAACTAATAAAATAAAGTTAAGAACTTAGATCATTTCACCTCTATTATATCAAACATTATTCTCTTATTCAACATATAATCTAAAAATTTTCACTTTAATCCCTCACACCTCCACTTTTTAACTGCTCTTATTCAATCTCCTCAGCAACTCTACGAGAAGGTTTATGCTCTAGTGAAGTCGTCCATAAAGGATAGCTGAACGGGTCTTTCCCAGCTCCGACCATTGATTAAGATGAAGGGGGTGGCTCTCTTTATAACTGCTCCAGTTCCCTTTAACTCGTTTAGATTATGAAATCGCTCTTTAGCTCGCGTCTTCAATATTCTAGAAACTGATTTGGGTCCTAGACCAGGAACTCTTAACAACTCCTCTTTACTCGCCTTATTAACTTCTAGGGGGAAGAAGGCGGGATTATTAAAAGCCCAGATCAATTTTGGATCAGCGTCTAAGGGCAGGTTGCCTTTATCATCGAATATCAGATCATCGAATTTGAAGCCATAGTCGCGGAAGAGGAAATCAGCTTGATATAACCTATGCTCTCGCGCTGGAGAGGTGGGAGAACGATCCTGAAGCGGAGTCCCTTCAAGAGGCTGAAAGGCGCTGAAGTAAGCTCGTGATATCTCGACCTCTTTATAGAGCTTAGTCGTAGTCTCCAATATCTCCTTATCCGATTCGCCTGCCGCTCCTACTACAAATTGAGTCGTATGTTTGGCTTTCCTCCCTCTTTGATCAGCGAGAGATTTGATCCATCTCATTCGCTTAAGGAGATCTTCCTCGAAATTCTTTTGCCCGCTTATCATCTTGAGCCTCTCGGGATTAGGAGCTTCGAGATTAACAGATACCCTATCGGAAAGGTTCATCGCTTGTTCCACATAATCGAAGCTAGCCCCCGGAAGGATCTTCAGATGTATATATCCAGTGAAGCGATATTTAAATCTTATGATCTCAACCGCCTTGATCATCCTCTCCATCATTGCAGATGAGCTTCCTGCTACCGCCGAGCTTAGGAACAATCCCTCTGCTATCCGATGTTGATATAGCTCCATAAAGGTCTGGGCTAACTCCTCAGGTTTAAATCCAGTTCTAGGGGCATCTCGACTGCAACGGAGGGCGCAATAGAGACAGTCGTTATCGCAAGCGCTGGTCATAAGAACTTTGAAGAGGAGGATCGTCTTTCCGTTGGGCATCGCCGCTGGATATATCCATCTCCCTTCAGCATCGCGCTTTCGAGAGGCATCCTTCCCTTGACAGAGATAGGAGCCACATAGATCATATCGAGCGGCTTCACCTAGGATATGCACTTTATCTATAGTATCCATCATCGATCACCATCCTCATTATAGCATAGATCGGTAATATTAGCAATACCAGTAGTTTCAAATATTTGAACTTCCATATATATTATACCACAGATCACTGACAACATTATGTCAGTAATTCTTTAATAAATCGAACAATCTTTCGATTTATTAAGTTAGGTAGTTTCAAATATTCGCTAGTGAGTTCAAGATATATTTCCCCCTCACCCTATCCCTCTCCCACGAGGGG
>CAZSTA010000263.1:0-3906 GCA_964609495.1 uncultured bacterium
ACAATCAAAGGGGCTTCTGACTAGGATTAAAGAATGGGGGAGAAATAAATAGGGAGATGTTTCGGCAACTTCAACAAGTCCAAGCTAGGTTTCAATTGCTCTATAATCCTCTACTGCTACTCAGATTTCTCTTTTTGTTTCTCAGCCACCAAGTTTATCGCCCTTAAATAAGCATCTATGGAGGCTCCACAGTCAGCCCACCATCCCTCTAAGATATCGTAGGTCATAGTTCCTTCGCGGATATAAGCATTGTTGACATCGGTTATCTCCAACTCCCCTCTATCGGATGGTTCGAGAGTCTCTATAACATTGAAGACCTGGGGATCATACATATAGATACCGATCACCGCATAATTCGTCTTGGGATGTTTTGGCTTTTCCTCTATATTCACCACCTTATCTCCAACTATCTCTGGAACTCCATAGTTTTCGGGATCGGGAACTTCTTTTAGGATGATCTTCGCTCCCCTCTCCTGCCTCTCAAAGCTTTCCACTGCGCTCTTTATATTCCTCTCAATGATGTTATCGCCTAATACTACGGTCACTTTATCATCCCCGATGAAATATCTCGCTAGACCTAAAGCCTCGGCTATTCCTCCCTCTCGCTCCTGATAGGTATAATTTATATGCTCTAATCCGAAATCTTTCCCATTCCCCAGCAACCTCAGAAAATCTCCCGCATTCCTTCCCCCGGTAACGATCATAATATCCCTTATCCCCGCAGAAACTAATATCTCTATGGGATAGTAGATCATCGGTTTGTTATAGATTGGCAAAAGGTGCTTATTGGTGATCTTCGTCAGGGGATATAATCTAGTTCCTAATCCTCCTGCTAAGATTACACCTTTCATAGTCATAACCTCCTTCTTTTCAATGGACGAGATCATCAAGATCAATTCTATCGAAGAGTTCATCTGCTCTAGGAAGCAAGCTCAAAGTTCGTTTTATAGCGGTGATGACTTTTAACAAGTGAGTTATCTCTCCAGAGGATAGCTCTCTTCCTTTTCTATACTTGAGATACTTATCTAAAACTTGATAGCTCCCAACGGTATATTCCCAAACCTCCTTGGGAACTTCGCCAAAGTATTGTTCTTCGTTGATATAGAGCCTCTGTTCTTTCTCTTTATAATCAGGCTTCACTACTTTATGGTCCCCTGGAATTGGATAACTAGCATCAAATTCATCTAAATAAGGAGACTCTAAAAGATGAAGTTCGCCGATCTTCTCTCCTATATCGGCTATCTCCAAGAAGAGCTTATGATCTTTAGTGAAGGGAATCCTCGGAAAGTCTATCCTTAGAAATTCCTGATAATCATGGCGATAGGTTTCGGAGTGCATAACTCCATAGCAGTAGAAGAGGATCTGTTCAGGAGTAGGTTCTTCTCCATAAGTTTTGGCGAGCTTCTTCACGAAATCGGATTTGAGGTTAGACGCTCTTTTCTCTACAGTCGTTTCATTATCGTTATCATCAAGATAGAGATAGAGAGGGAAAGTATATGATTGAGCTCCTAAGAAATTAATATCTGCCAACCTCTTTGTAATAAAGCAATGCTTAAAACTTGTTCTTCTTTCAAAACTTCGTCTTACAATTAATCCCAGATTATCACCAAATAGAAAGTTCTTCATTATATTATATCTATGCCTAATAACCTTCTTCAGATCATACTCTATTATTCGCTCATCAAAGGGTCTATATGAATAGGGTTTATCATAATCCTTCATGGTAATTCTGTATTTTACGAGTTTTTCATCATTATGCGTTTTCACACCGCTGCTATATTCGTTAAATATCTCATTAATTCTGGAAAAATTTCTGTAGATTTCCCCATCCTCCCAATTTTTCTTCACAAAGAACCAATACGGCTCTCTCATCTCTAACTCTTCCCACTCAACTGTTTCCACATCACTATCGAGAAGATATAGATATTTAACTTTCCTTAATCCATATAGGTCGTGGTAATAAACCTTTGTCTCTCCTCCACCTTTCCCAGTCTTCACAAATAGAGCTATCCCCACCCCTTGTTTAATATCAAAGACATTCTCATCCTTAGAGCCATCGGGGCAGGTCTCCCCGATATTAGAATTGCCATGCAAGTTCAAGATATAGATCTCATCGAAGCTCTTCAAAAGCTCCTCCCTCATCCCTCTATGGATTAAGCCCGATAGATAGGAATTATTGGAGATATAGGCAAAGATCCCTTTTCCTCCTTGCTCGATCTTCCAGTGAGCAAAGCGAATGAACTTGATATAATCATCGCTTAAAGGCTGGATATTCGTTTCGCCCTTAACCGCCTTCTTATAGTCCCTCATCAGTTTCTCGATAAATTCCGATTTATTACTTGAGGAGACCGAATAAGGCGGATTCGCTAATACCACCAGAATAGGAATCTCCTGCTTTACCTCCTGAGCCTCCGCAGTTTCGGTAGTCAGAGCCTCATAGAAAGGCAGATGTATAATTCGGATATCCTTGCTCTCCAAAGCGTTAGTAAGATAAACTTTAAGTCTATCATTCTCTCGCAACTCATAACCAAGCTCAGCAAGAGCTAAGGAAAGATTCAGATGTGCCATCGCATAAGGAGACATCATCAATTCGAAACCATAGACATCCTTTAGAATATGTTCCCGAACGAAGTCAAAGAAGAGACCTCCTCGTCCGCTATTTACAACCTCCTCTTTAATCTCTTGAATAATCCTCGCTAAAAATGTTCCTGTTCCACAGGCAGGATCTAGTATCTTGACCTCCTTATCAGCTAAACCCAATCTCTTACCAAATTTCTCTTTAAGCAGTTCATTCACTGAACGGACGATAAAGGATACTACTGGCTCAGGAGTGTAATAAACACCTCTTCTCTTACGAATTTTGGGATTATATTTCGCCAAAAAGGTTTCATAGAAATGGATGATCGGATCTTCGCTTCCAGTGCGATGATATATCTCCCTCAAGATATTAGAGATGTCTGCATTGATCAAGATATTGGTGAGATCCTCTACGATGAAAGTGGGTTCCTCGGGTAAGTCGTTACTCGCTACAAATTGGAAGACCTCATTGAGTAGGGGGATGGATTTAGGGATATATGTATAAGCTAGATTCCTTGAAAATTGCCCGTTTGCGTTTATCCTGGCTAAGAAGAAGCCGTAAGAGATGGTTTGAGCATACATATCGGAGAAATCTTCAGGAGATAGATCATTGATAAGCGTTTCTTTAAAGGCTTCTAGGAAACTGTAAAGGTGTCCTTTCTCCTCTGGAATTTCCCTTTTCACCTGCTCCAGGATAGTGTTTCGGAGAAGCTTTGTCCTTCGAGCGAGTTGCAAGGCTAACTGCCTAGAGGTATAGATCGCCTTAATCTCGTAGGAGAAGAAGCTCTCGAAGAACTCCTCTATCTCATCTACTTCCTTTATATCAAATCTATTCTGAGAATCGAAATCATCCCTATTCAAAAGCTTTATCTTCTTAACTAATTTACTATCTCTAAATAGCCAAAAGTCAAGATAATTGGTTAGGATAAGGTTATCCAAAGCCTCGATATACCTCTTCAACTGATCTGTTTTAGCGACTCTCTGCAAATTCTCCTCTGGTATATCCTTTGCCTCAAGATAGCCGATGAGGGAGATATTATCACCTCCCCTAATGATAAAATCAGGTACTCCTACTTCACTTCGTTTTGGCTGAGGAGTAACTTTTATTCTCTCAGAGGCAATCCTTTCCAGGAGAGCTTTAATGGTGGGATAATGAGTTGCCTCGGTAGCGTCTTCATTTTCGCAATTACTCTTTAACTCTCTCAAGTAATCGTTAAGTATAATCTTCACCTTATATCCTCCGCGTTAAGCAGTAAACTCTACAAAATTATACTAAACGTGCATACATAAGTCAAGAGATTTAGGTAGCTTCGAAGCATATAAAATTGG
>CAZSTA010000264.1:0-3905 GCA_964609495.1 uncultured bacterium
TTATGCTGAAGACGGTCTTGGTGGTGTTATTCGGGAGGGGGGCTTATTAATAGCTAACTTTGACAAAGCAAATCAGGGGGGTCTCACTTCCTAAATAGATCTTTCGATCCGACTAAAGGGTAAAGAGAACTTTTGCAGGTAACAAAACTCAAGGTAAAAAAGTTTCCTTTATTGGTGAGCGACGGGACATACCCGTCGCCTAACCATATATAATCACCCAATTCTATATATCACTCCTAAAAAGTGACGATCTTTCCTAATTATATTTCAGCTAGTAAAGGAAACTTTTGCTTCCAATAAAACTCAAGTGTTCTGGTAACTTTTGCTTCCAAAAATATATAAGGTTAAAAAGTTACCAGAATTAAAAAGTTTCCTTATATAGGGGGAATCACAGTGAATATAATGAGATATGGAAGAAGAGTTATAGAGATCATATTGATATTGATCCTACTTCTTCTCACCTTCTACCCTATCTATAACCCCTCCGTAGTTCTCAAGATGTGGGGAGGGACTGCATTATTAGGGATAGTAGTAACGATATGCTTACTTTGGCACTTGAGTAGGACGAGTGGGGCCAGGATATCTGAAGTCGATCTCCCCTTTAGCCTTACTACCCCACTCTTCATAGCTATAAGTATCAGCTTAACTATAATAGCCATAGACACCCTACCCGATTTAGCTGTTCTCTATGTGATTATCCACGGGGCGATGACTCTCTTTATCTTGATCTACTCCTACCTAAGGCGGGGGAGTTCGCTTCATGGAGATTCGGAGATGGAGATAGGGATCGTGATGCTACTTGTATATTCTTCTATCATATTTCATGCCCCTCTCTTCTTCTCCAATGGCTTCGCTATCCTGCATATCCTAAGTGTAATTCTTCTTCTAAAGTGGATAAGCGAGAGGGGATTCTCGTTCGTCAGAACTAAGCTCAACTTTCCCTTACTCCTATTCCTCATCGTAGGACTTATATCAACCTTTACCTCCCTATATTTCTATAACAGTTATATCACTTGGCTTAGGCTTTTAAACTACATCTTCATATATTTCCTGATAGTCAATTGGATAACTGATAGGCGTCAAATTAACCTCCTGATCTCTACGATGCTCATCTTAGTTGGTATAACTACGCTTCTGGGATTCTACAGAGTTATAATTATATGGCAAAATCTGGGACCTCAGCCCGCTTTAGGGGTGAGGTTATGGGTCGCTAATATCCATCCCAACGAGATAGCCACCTATCTGCTGTTGATTATGCCAATAGTGATAAGCTTGCTTCTTACCCCTATATCGCTTAAGTCGAAGATCCCTCTTGTTATCCTCCTTCTAGCTATGTTTATCTCTCTAGTTCTGACTTATTCTCGAGGTGGTTGGCTAGCTTTCCTAGTTATGCTGGCGACTCTGTTGATCCTAAAAGGTGAAAGGCTGATAGGCAAAGTCCTAACTGGCAGGAGAATCTTGATATTAGCTGGAGCGATTCTGATCTTGATACTATTAATTATCTTTATTCCTAATCCCATATCCAGAAGATTAGCCTCTCTGACTAAAGCTGGTAGCTTAGAGGAAGTGGATATAAGGTTTGTGATATGGAGAAGCGCTTGGAGTATGCTGGCAGACAATCTCTGGACAGGGGTTGGACTCAGCAATTACTACCTTGCCAATCCCATCTATTGGAAGGGACCCACTTATGCGGAGATCACCACCAGGGGATTTATGTATACCGCTCATAACTTATTTCTCAATATAGGCGTAGAGATGGGGATCTTCGCCCTAGCCCTATTCGTTATAATCCTGATCTTGATTATGAGCTACGGACTATCAATCTTTAGAAAAGATAGACTTTCCTCTCCCCCGAGGAGGGAGTTCGGAAATGAGATCAGCGCTCTATTAGCGGGAATAGTAGCCTTAGTAGTTCAGGGTATCTTTCACTATATGTTCTGGCTTTCCACCCTAGCCTTCAGCTTCTGGGCTTTCGCGGGAATGATCGCTTCGCTAGGACGAATGATGAATCTTGGTGAGGAGGAGATTATTCGGGAGAGAAGGAGCTTAAATTATCCAGGGCAGATATTAGCAATACTTTTAGTCATTATCCTTACTGCGATCTCCCTAATGCCTTTAAGAGCTGCTCAACACAGCGCTTATGGTAGAAGGCGTTTTGCGTATGGATTGCAAAATAAGGAGAAGGATAAAGATTTTGTCAGAGAAGCGATGGCCCAACTTAATCTGGCAATGAGGTTAGATCCATTTATAGCTGATTATTATCAGATTAGAGGGGATATGTTCATTGCGATAGATATGATTACCGAAGCTAGGGATACCTATGAGAAAGCTGTGAGGTTGAATCCCCGCTTCCCTACCTATACCGCTAATTTAGGATGGCTATATTGGTATCTGGATAGGCCCGAAGATAGTATTGCTCAATTTAAGGGAGCTATAACCTCAGATCCGCATGGGATATTTGGTCAACATTACTCCGATTTAGGCGTGGTATATCTATCTCAGGGGGATAGGGAGAAGGCACTAGAGCAATTTGCTGAGGCGATCAAGACCGATCCTGCTCTCCTTAAAAGCGAATTAGGGAAGGCTTTGCTCTCCGTTGAGGAGGAGATTATCGAGCAAGCTCTGGAGAGAGTAGAGAGGGAGGTCGATTCGATCCCAAGTAGTGATGAGGGGAGAAAAAAGAGGATATTATTAAATTTAGGGAAGGCTTATTATAATATCGGATATCTGCTGAAGGCTGAGGAGATATTAGCCCGATTGATCGAAATAGATGAGCGGGATATTATGGCTCATTATAAGTTGGGTTTAACCTATAAGGAGATGCGAAGATTTCCCAAAGCTGAGAAGGAACTTAAAGAGGCTCTCGCTTTAGGAGGAGAGGCTAAAGTTAATAACGACTTGGGCGATCTTTACTATGAGATCGGGCTTTTAGATAAAGCGATTGAGCAATATAATATCGCTATATCTCGCTGGCCCTATATGTATGGCTTGGCGGATATGCATCCTTTCCTGGCAGGAACTAACTTCAACGTGGATGGGTATGAGAGGTTGGGGAAGATTTATATGGAGAAGAACGACTTAGGGAGAAGTCTCCCTCAATTTGAGAGGGTGCTCTTCATAGATCCCAATAGGGAGGTGGCACATTATAATATAGGAAAGCTATTTCGCACTTCAGGAAGATTCTCGGAAGCTGTGAAGCCACTTAGAGCGGCTATCGGAATAGTGAACTATAGATTGACTCAGTTATCCGCTACTCAAGAGAATTGGCCATTTAAGCTCTACGCTCGTAAGAACAATATAGACCTCAATAAATCGCGAAGAGAAGAAGTATCTAAATACTTCAAACGGTTAAGTGCTGTCTATTATGAACTGGGATTAGCTTATGAGGGACTAAAGGATATACCACAAGCACGAGCCCAGTTAGAATTGGCTGTTCAGCTAGATCCTGAGAATAGAGAGGCGAAGGATGAGCTTCAGGTGCTTCTCTCCCATAATGATTAAATTTTAGAAGGAAAGGTGAGCAAGATGTTAATAGAGATATTATTTACGATCTTCTTATTTATGTTTGGAACGGTGATCGGAAGCTTTCTTAACGTCTGCATCTATCGTATTCCTCGTGGCGAGTCTTTGATGTGGCCCGGCTCCCATTGCCCTAGGTGCGGAAGACCGATCAAAGCCTACGATAACATACCACTGTTGAGCTTTATAATCTTAAAAGGGAGATGTAGATATTGCCAGGAGAAGATATCATTTAGGTATCCCTTAGTAGAGGGGATGACAGGTTTAGCTTTTGTTATAGTGCTTCTCTCAATCGGTCTCACCTTCTGCTTCATACCCGCTCTGCTCTTGACCGCCATCCTAATAGCGATATCCTTTATAGATATAGATCATCAGATAATCCCCAA
>CAZSTA010000265.1:0-1351 GCA_964609495.1 uncultured bacterium
TTCTGGCCCAGTTCTCTAGAGAATTTTATGGCCTCTTTCCTGAGGATTAGAGGATGGAATAAGTCAGGAGATCCTGAAGAATGGACTAGAGGACAAGGATCATCATCCAGCTAGAAGGCAAATTCCTCTTTGGGTTTGGTCAACCTCTTCGCTCTGGCTATACTTTATTCTGCTTCTACCCCAGATACTTCTTGCGGCACTTCGCTACCATAGAGTAATAGGTATCAACCATATTCCCTACGCTCATCTCTCCTATTTGGGTTAATAGTTGATAAGCATCTAAACGATCGAATCCATACTCCTCCTCCAACCATAGAACTAATTCAGTATAAGCGATTCGAGCCGCATCCTCCATCGGTCTAGCACTGCCAACGGTCATTATCCGTTCAGGAGATACGATGCGCGGCCATTTGATCGCCTTTCCTTTGATCAGACGACAACTGAGAGTCCCGATCGCGGCTATCTCAATAGCCGAACCGCATAACTCTCCATCTCCTTGATTAGCATGAACATCTCCGAGGAAGAGCAAAGCACCCTTAACAAAGACCGGGAGATGAACCTCATTCCCTACACATATATCCCTAACGTCCATATTGCCTCCATAAGGACCAGGAGCTAGGGAGGAGATCGATTCTAATTCGGGGGCGGTGCTGATTGTTCCGTAGAAGGGTTCATAGGGGACTGTCAATCTCTCGTTATAGACGAATTTATCTCCCTTATTCTTATATATGTATATTCTCTCCTCCAGAGGTGGATGTAGGAGTCTCGTATATTCTGTGCTAGTAAGTCCTCCAAAGTAGGGAACTATAGAACTCACTCCATAATCTCTAAGGGGTTTGATCTCCTTGATCTCCACCACTAAGGTATCACCCTTTTCCGCTCCCTCGATATAGATTGGTCCAGTTTGAGGATTAACATAGGGCAAATTAATCGCCTTAGAGGGAAGATCATCGCTTGTCCTCACTTTACCTCCCATTGCATCCTCAGTTTCCACTTGAAATAATTCTCCCGGTTTAACCTCAGCGATCGGTTTATGAATAGGGCCCATGGTATAATGGTACTGTTTGTTAGGTTGTCTTATGATCTTCAAGTTTATCTCTCCTTCCTTTTCTGAACATATACAAAGCGATTGTAACATAAAAGTAATGAATTGTCAAAACCTTCCTTCAGAAATTCGGAGAAAATATTTTTACAATACACTCGATATCCACCTAGTTGCCTTTCCATTTCGGTTGATAAGAAAAGTGTTTGATTTTCTAAAGTAGATATGCTATACTTAGACTTAAATATTCACTTTAGGAGGACATAAGATGCCTGGATATAGCATTAAGGTAGCCAGAACTAGCGAAGA
>CAZSTA010000265.1:1451-3893 GCA_964609495.1 uncultured bacterium
TAGGAGGACATAAGATGCCTGGATATAGCATTAAGGTAGCCAGAACTAGCGAAGATATAGCCCGGGTTATGGATCTGAACGAGATCGTTCATTCAGACGGGATAGGTGATATAGTGGATATGACCTTGAGAAACCCTCTCTTCAAACCTGAATATACTCGATATATAGAACTGGATGGACAGGTGGTATCGACGGTATCTATATTTCCCACGAGGTTAAGACTTGGTGGAGAGGAGATGAAGACTGGCGAGATAGGGATCGTTGGGACTCATCCCGACTATCGCCATCGGGGATTATCTTCTGCTCTAATGTGGAACGCGATCGAATTTATGGAGAAACAAGGCTATCACGCTTCCTTCTTATACGGCATCCCCAACTTCTATCAGCAGTTTGGCTACGAATATGCTGTCCCCTGTCATATAGGCTATTCGATATATTACTCCTATCTTCCAGTGAATAATATTAAGGATCTTAAGAGCAGTTACACTCTGCGAAATCTCTGCTCTAAAGATATTGAACAAGTCTCCAGAATTTATGATAAGAATAATGTTGATAGGAACTGCTCTCAGATAATATCTTTAGGAGAGTGGGAATATAGAACAAGAGATAGGGATAATTGGTTCGTAGCCGAGGATAGGGAGAGAGTTATAAGGGGATATTTTAGGGTTCTAAAGGATAACCGTCTGATGAAACTGATAGAGGTGGGAGTTGCTGATGAGGAAGCCATCAAAGGTATTCTAATACACATATCACCCTGGGCGGAAAAGAAAGATGTATTGAATATCGCGATCTTTGCTCCTCAGGATCATCCCTTCACCGAATTTTGCTATAGAATTGGAGCCTGGAATAGATGCACCAACGAGATATATAATGGAAGTTGGGGAGGGATGTTCAGAATAATCGATCTCAAAGAGACCTTAAAGCTACTGGAGGATAAATTTGGGGAGAGACTGACTTATTCTCATTTAAAAGACTACGAAGGGGAGCTAAGAATAGTAACAGAATATGATCGAGTTAAGCTGTCAATAAAGAGAGGAGTGGCGACTGTCGAGGAATTGAGTAACCTAGAGGAGGAGATAATAAATCTTCCCAATAGTGTGATTACCCAACTAACCTTTGGTTATAGAGATATCGACTACTTCCGAAATAGTTTAGATATTGAAGCTAGCCATAGGAATTTACTCAAGATCCTATTTCCTAAAGGATACCCCTATATATGGTTAGCTGCTAGATAAAAGAAGGGAGGAAGATAGATTGTCTTCTACGGAAGATGAGATTCAGAGCAGATTATTGAGTTTTTATGAAAGAGAGTTTCCCTCAAGAGAGAATATCCAGATCTCCGATCTCACAACAATTACCGATGGTTGGGAGAATGAGGTCTATTCGTTTACAATAGAATATGAAGAAGCCGCGGAGAGTGAGGATTTGATCCTAAGAATTTATCCGGGGAATGATGCGCCTCAAAAGTCCGCCAGAGAATTTAACGCGATGAAACAACTCTATGAAATCGGCTTCCCGCTACCTAAAGTCTTGCTATTGGAATTGGACGACTCTCCTTTCGGCAAGCCATTCGTCGTTATGGAGAAGATCAAGGGGCGATCGATGTTGTCAGTCCTTCGTGAATCTCCCGATGAAAAGAAAGAGGAATTGATAACGTTATTTTGCAAGATATTCGTCGATCTTCACAATCTCGATTGGAGACCATTTGTTCCTGATCCATCAATTTATGAGACAGGGGATCCTTATGCATTCATTAACCGTGAACTTTCAAAGATGCAAAGATATGGTGATTATTTTCAGAAAAGTGAGGAATATGGCCCTGTCTTGGATTGGCTGAAGGCACGAAGTTCGGATGTTCCGTGTGAGCGCCTCTCCGTGATCCATGGGGATTATCATCCAAATAATATATTACTAAGAGATGATGGCACACCATTCGTTATTGACTGGACAAACGTTGATATTGCTGACTTTCGATACGACTTGGCATGGACACTTTTGCTGATGAGCACATACGGAAATCCAGAAGCGCGTGAGATCATTCTTGGTGAGTATGAGCGAATTGCAGGTTGCAGGATCGAGCGTATGGAGTACTTTGATGTGATAGCAGCTGGTAGGAGGTTATTTAGCATCTTAATATCTCTCAGCCACGGAGCCAGCGAATTGGGCATGCGACCGGGGGCAGAAACAATGATGAAGCAGAATGCCAGCCATATAAAAAGCGTATATGCACTTCTACAAGATAGAACAGATATAACCATCCCAGAGATAGAGACACTGCTCTCGACTCTACCTTAGGCAACTTTACCTATACTCCCCTTTAGTAGTTAGTAAGCATGTAAAACTCCGTGCTGGGAAATTGAACTTCCCTTAAATCACCCTCCCCCTATCCCCCTCCCATCGAGGGAGGGGGAACTAAAGAGATCAGCTCTATCTCGATGTCCC
>CAZSTA010000266.1:0-3873 GCA_964609495.1 uncultured bacterium
CTCCCTAGCGAAAAGCTACTTAAAATCTGCTAGCACAAACTTTTACATGCTTACTCAATAGAAGGAAGCATATAAAATCTGGGCTCTAATTTGCTTTGCATTACACCCTCCCATCGAGAGAGGGGGGAACTAAAGAGAGCAAGCTTATCCCAACGTTCCTCCTCCCCTCGTGGGAGAGGGCTAGGGTGAGGGGGAATTATAATTCGATCTGAAATCATTTTGATCTCCGATTCTATATGTATCCTCAATAGAAAGGAGGTGAAAGAGAGCAATTCCTCCCCTTAAAGGAAACTTTTGCGGACAATAAAACTCAAGTGTTCTGGTAACTTTTGCAGACAAAAAATATATAAGGTTAAAAAGTTACCGGAATTAAGAGGTTTTCCTTACGCTAAAGTGGGGAGGGGTCTCCTTGCCCGATTCTAGGATGAAGAGGAGAGTTTTTATCTCGGTTATATCAATTATAATATTAATTACTCCTATATCCTCGGCAGGTTCTGTCTATGAGATACAACCTAAGGATACTCTCTGGAGCATAGCTCATAAATATAATATCTCTGTGGAGATTCTCTCCGAAGTCAATGGATTAGAGGATGCTAACCTGATAAAGACGGGGAAATATCTCTTTATTCCCACTACCTATAAGGTAAAGCCGAAGAATACGCTCTTCAGTTTATCAAAGATATTCGGTGTTCCTATAGAGGAGATAAAGAGGGCGAATAAAATTGGCGATGATAATATAATAAAGATAGATCAATTATTGGTAATTCCTACTCCTGAAGATAGAAAATTATCTTTAGTGGTAGCGGTGAGGAATCTACTGGATGTTCCTTATAGATATGGAGGGATAGATGAGAAAGGAGTAGATTGCTCTGGTTTTATCCAACTAGTGTTTGCTAGAAATGGAATCGAACTCCCGCGTCGCGCTGAGGATCAGTTCAATGAAGGAAAACCCATATCCTATAAGTCCCTTCAGATGGGAGATCTACTCTTCTTTGGAGAGAAGGGGCGGGGAGTAACCCACGTGGGAGTATATTTAGATGGGGGTTTCTTCGCGCACTCTTCCTCCGTGGAGGGAGTATCAATCAGTCGTCTTAAGGATTCCTATTGGAGAACAAGATATATCGGAGCTAGAAGGATATTAAATCTAGAGGAAGCGCCTAGGTGAAGATGATAAAAGAAGACGAAAAAATTTTAGGTAGAATCAGGGAAGTTCATTATAGAGATATAGATACTATCGGACGTATTTATCGGGAAACCTTTCCGAGGGAGTTCCGAATCGCAGGGATAAATATAGATCAGGAGATAGAGCAGATCAAAGCCTTTTACCCTCTGATGAGGATTCTATCTCTATTTCCCAATAGGTATCAACATTTCTTCAATATCTATGTTTATGAAAGAGAAGGTCAAGTATTGGGTTGTGTCAGCGTAAATAGTGCGAGAGATAATAAGAGACATTGGTGTATCCACAGCTTTGCGGTTGATGAAAGATTTAGAGGGCGGGGAATTGGAAGCTCTCTGCTGAAGTATGTTATAGAGCTATATGGGAGATTGGGGACTAAGACTTTCCTATTAGAAGTTAGGGATAACAATCCTGCTATTAGGCTGTACAAAAGGTTGGGATTTGAGATCGTAACTCATTTCAAGATTATGGAATGGAGAAATCCTCGCCTCGAAGAGAGGATAATTGCCCCTTCTATCAAAGGGTTTCGCCCCAGGCATTATGGAGATTGGAGAGGGATATTTGAGTTATATCAAGCAGAGACCCCAGAGAACCTGCGTCGAATTCAAGCGAAACGGACTAATTGCTATCACAACTCTATATTCAAGAGCATCTTCTCCTCTCTTGCTCATCTCTTTACTCAGCTAAATGATATCGAGTATGTGGTGGACTGTGAGGGAAAGATCATAGCTTATTTGAGTCTGGAATATCGCTCTAAATACTATGAGATTAAAGCTATGCTTCATCCCGATTATCCGAGCTTGACTAAACCTCTGATTATGAAGGTTAAGAGCCTGCTTTATTCTTGGTTCGCTCGTAGAGCCTTGATCGAGGTGATGGATTACCAGGAAGAGCTGGGGAATGAGCTCTTGGAGGAGGGATTCTCCATATGTGATGGTCTATATCTGATGGCTAAGATAGTAAAAGAGCCTCGCGATCGGCTATTTATATCCTCGGAGGGAGAAGATTCGAGAATCGGATAAAGTAATCATGTAGAATATTGTGCTAGCGGTTTTGAACTCCCTTAAATCACCCTCCCCTAACCCCTCCCGTCAGGCACTGTAAAAAATAGAATGAAAACTCAAAAGACTGGGGGTTTTTGGTGATAAGAGGTGAAAGATGGATAAAATAGGAGAAGAGATTGGGGGGATATTGGGTCAAGAAATGCTCTAAAGTTAAGGGAGGGGGAAATAAAGAGAGCAGGCTTATCTCGATGTTCCCTCTCCCCTCGTGGGAGAGGGATAGGGTGAGGGGGGAATCACATCTTGACTTCTTAGTAAAAATCTACTAGCACGAAATTTTACATACTTCCTCGGATAAAGATATTGTTGTATTTTTATGCCAAATAGGATATAATATATACGGGTAGCACCTTGGTTATTTTGATCCGATTCTGATATTTGTCGAGGAGGTGATACAGATGTCCAGGCGATCGAAATTAGAAAGACAGGCTAAAATAAGGGATATCATCTTAACTACGGAGATCGAAACGCAGAAGGAGTTGATGCAGAGACTTGAGGAGGCGGGGCTAAAGAGCACTCAAGCTACTGTATCTCGTGATATAAGTGAATTGGGAGTAATTAAGATGCCTTTAGGAGACGGCAGGCATAAATATACTATTCCTCCCAAGGAACGATCCGAGAAGGAGCTTATAGATAAGCTAAAAGCTAGGTTCAAAGAGGTGGTTTTGAGTGTAGATCGCGGTGAGAATGATATAGTAGTGGTTACTCGACCAGCTCATGCTCCAGAGATTGCGGCCGCTATAGATTCTTTATCGCTACCCGAGGTGGTAGGGACGGTAGCTGGTGATAATGCGATCATAGTAGTGGCTAGAAATAAGGAGGTAGCTAGCAAAGTTGTTGATACATTCGGAGATTTTCTTAAATAGCTAGGAAGGATGGGGGGGGAAAATGGGAGGTTGGGAAGTTAGAAGGCTAGATGACGCTTTTTCCGAGCAGATCGGAGAGGATATAAAGAAGATCAGAGGTAGTGTTACCACCGTCAGAGGATTTACAGCGGCAGGGGTTCGTTGCGGTATGAAGACCTCTGGGAAGAGAGATTTAGCCCTCATTTATTCTAAGGTTCCAGCCAGCGCGGCGGGCCTCTTTACCACCAGCAAATTAAAAGGAGCTCCAGTTATAGTTAGTCAAGAGAATATTATAGGTGGTTTGGCTCAGGCTATAGTGATCAACAGCGGTTATGCGAATGCTTGTACCGGAGAGAAGGGGATAGAGGATGCTCGCCGGATGGTTGAATTAGTGGCAGAGGAGCTAAATGTTCTGCCGGAGATGGTTCTTGTAGCTTCCACTGGCTTGATAGGACAACGATTACCTATGGATAAGATCGAGAGGGGGATAGTTTCCGCTGTTAATTCCTTGAAATCTGGTGGAGGTGATATCGCGGCAGAAGCTATTATGACCACTGATAACAAGACTAAGGGGATAGCTCTGGAGACGACTATAGATGGGGCAATAGTGAGAATAGGTGGGATAGCTAAGGGGACGGTTATGGTGAATCCTGATCTGGCAACTATGTTGGCTTTCATAACTACCGATGTAGCTATCAGCAGCGTCGCTTTGAATAATGCTTTGAAGAGAGCAGTTGATAAGAGCTTTTCTCGGATTACTATTGATGGGGATCGTAGTCCTAATGAT
>CAZSTA010000267.1:0-3846 GCA_964609495.1 uncultured bacterium
CTCTATGACGGATGGCTCTTTTTCTATCCTCTCACCCCCAAGCTTGGTTCTTATTGTAAAATCAGCGCCGGTGAAAAAAGGCGGGTCGATATAAATAAGATCTATCTTTCCTGCCCAGCCCTGCTTGGAAAGGGAGGACATCACAAGTTTGTTATCGCCCCAGATTAAGAGATTATTCCAGTTCTTGGGATAATTTTCGGGCCAATCGGATTCTGGGAAAAGCGGAATCCGTTCATCCTTAATTCTAGGCTTGTTGATCGTCTCTACAACTTGAAACGGGAGATTAGGTTTTTCAATAGGTATCTTCTCCCCCTTCTCATATTCATCATATTTTCCTGCCCAGAGCAGTTCTACATACTTTTTATTCTCAGCCATATTTATCAATCTCCTCTCTATTTTAGCCACTTCGCCTCATCCATTGATCCACCTTTCGCACGATATCAGCACCTCTCCCCGAAGCACGCTGACAGGGAGGAAGCGCCCCCATAAACTTCATCCCGTAGGACTTGGTAAGAACTCTGTTGTCAAGGATGATCACTACTCCAATATCGGTCTTATTTCTGATGAGTCTGCCGAACCCCTGCTTGAACTTGATGACCGCTTGAGGAACGGTATAATTGGAGAAAGCATCGAGTCCTCTTCTCTGTAAAGCCTCCGATCTCGCTTGAATGATAGGATCTGTGGGAACAGCGAAGGGAAGCTTAGCGATCACCAAACATTGAAGAGCCTCGCCAGGGATATCCACTCCCTCCCAGAAGCTAGAGGTCCCAAAGAGAACCGAGTTAATATCCTCTCGGAATTGAGCAGTCAGATTTCTTCGAGCGAAAGTGCCTTGCAGAAGAGTCGGTATTCCTCGCTCCTCTAGGGAAGGACGAATGCGCTCATAGACTGAATTCATCATCTGATAGGAGGTGAAGAGGATCAATCCTTTCCCCTCAGTAGCGGTCAAAAGATCAACTAGAAAATCGGAGATCACCTTTGTGAATTGGTGATCGTTGGGTCGAGGAATATCCATCGGCAAGCCCATCAGAACTTGCTTGCGATAGTTAAATGGTGAACCTAAGGCTAAATCTTCTACTCTTCCTCTGGGAAGTAGATCCAATCCTAGACGTGATTTCATATACGAGAAGTCATCTCCAACCGCGAGGGTGGCGGAGGTGCAGATCACAGTGCGAGTGGGGTTGAAGATCAATTCATATAGCGAAGGTCCCACTTCGATAGGGGCGGCTCTTAGTTCACATAAGACCCCTCCATCTCTCAATTTTCTCGTCTCTATCCAGAAGACGAAATCCTCACTCTCCCCATCCAAGATAAATTGAAGATCATCCGCTACTGCGTGAATCTCAGTAGCTAGAGCTTCTAGATCTTGAAGTAAGCCCTCGTATTCTGGAATTTCATACTTCTCCAGAGCGATTAACTCGTTACCTAAACGACCCAGAGATTTGGCTAATTCACCTAGCTCGAAGATGAGCTTCTCTCCATTTGTAACGACTGTTTCCCAATCAGGATCTCTCCTTCTCTTCTTATCGAGGCGAAACTTGATACCGTATTCAGAATCCCTCTTATTATATTTTCGCAGGAATTTAAGACATATCTCGAAGAAATCACCAGTTATAGATTTTATAGGGGAGATCATATTTATAGAGCTCTCAATGGCATCCTCGATAATATCTTCCTTCTCCTTGGGTATCTCCTCACCCGAAGTGCGCAGCCTATACCTCAGATCAACTAAATAGCCGACTTCTCCCAGATTTCTATCTCTCTTATATAGACTGTTTAATAAGTTCAACAGCTCGAAGTTGTTTATCTCCTTGCCTAAATGCTCGGTAGCGACTGCTTCGATATTATGAGCCTCATCTATTATCAAATGCTCATAACGAGGTAGAACCGAGTTCTCCGTATCCAAATCGGTGAATAGCAAAGAGTGATTGATAATTATGATATGAGCCATTTCCGCCTTCTCTCTAACATTAGTTACATAGCAAAGTCTTCCCCAGGGACATTTCCTCCTTCCCAAACAGCTTTGAGCATCAGCGGATAATTTTGACCACATTCCAGTAGGAAGTGGAAGGCTTAACTCAGCTTTATCTCCACTCTCGCTCTCGGTGAGCCAAACTAGAAGGGCGGCTAAAGTTTTTCTTTCCTCAGAGGTTAGGAGATGACCGGCCTCCTGGCGGAGCAATTGCCACTTGCGTAGGCAGAGATAATTATCCCGGCCCTTGAGGAGAACAGAGCGGAAGGGAAGAGGGATAGCTTGTTTTAATAGCGGAATATCCTTGTAATATAACTGCTCTTGAAGATTTTTAGTGTTCGTGGAAACGACAACCTTCTCCTTATTCATAACCGCCCAGAAGATAGCCGGGGCTAGATAGGCAAATGATTTCCCGACGCCTGTTCCTGCCTCCACTACCAGATGTCTCCCCCTATTGAACGCCTGACAAACTTCCTGAACCATCTCGATCTGTTGGGGACGATACTCATAATCAGCTAATAGTTCAGCCATAGCTCCATCCAAAGCGAGTATATCCGATATCTCCTCTATATCCAGATATCCCTCCTCTTCTCTATCTCCCGGCGCTCTCCAAAAAACATCCTCCTCTCTCTCCTTTCTTTGAAATGCCCTCAGGTGATCTTCCACTCTAAGAGAGGAGGATATCCTATTTGACCAACTGGAGAAGAAGATATTTCTCTCTGCCTCTTGGAATATCCCTTTAAGGGGCCAATCAACAGGCTCCAAAATTCTATTTATCTCCCGAATTATGGGAAGAGGAATTTTATATAGCAGATCTAATAGCTTGAGGAATACCCCCGCGGTAGCCGCCGCATCAGCCGAGGCTCGGTGATGGGAAGCCAATTTCACTCCGAACATCTCCGCGAGCTTATCGAGGCTGCGGCTGTTCAAAGTGGGCAAGAGGATGAAGGATAGCTCCAAGGTATCTAGGACTGGATTATGTAAGGTGATATGCTTAGCTAGGAACTCTTTATCCAAGGTGGCACTATGCGCCACCAAGGGTAGATCTCCTATGAAATCTTGAAACTGTCCGATGATCGCCTCTATCGAAGGAGCCCTTTTTATCATATCCTCGGTAATACCAGTAAGATCGGCTACGAAATAGGGGATATCGCGGCTGGGATTGATCAGCCAATCGAATTCATCGACTATCCTTCCCGCCTCGACCTTTACCGCTCCGATCTCTATTATCTCATCGGTAGTGGAATCCATTCCTGTCATCTCCAGATCGAAAGCTACGAAGTTTCCTTCTCTTATATCTTCAGCCAAGTTTTATCACCATTCTTTCTTATGCTTAAATTTCATTGGAACGTGATATCTATCGTGCTGGGTTTAGACCTAGTTATTTTCTTAGAAAAGCTATCTATATCCTCTACAATTCTGTCTATTAGTCTATTGACATTTTCCGCGGTATAACCATCAATAAACTCCTGACCACAGTTTGGGCATATTTTAGCTGGTATATTTCTAATAGTTAGATCGATCCTATCTAACTCATAAGTCATCATCGTTAGACCATCTATAACTTCTCCATCACATTCTGGACAACGAAAATCTAATTGTATCATCTTATCTCCTTCTTATCCGAGCTCCTCCATCCACTCCCTAAATTGTGTCTCTCCTACTGCTTCTTTAATCTCATCTATCCATCGCGATACTATACCCTCATAAGGCGAATGCAATTCGTGGAATATGATTACAGCTTGTAAGTATTTCTCCAGAGCTTGTTTATATTCTCCTTTCTCCTGATGTAGCCTCCCCAACTGACCAAGGGAGCGAGCGATCCCGCTCTTATCCCCTAACTGCCTTGCTATCTGCAAGCTTTCCTGATAGAG
>CAZSTA010000268.1:0-3840 GCA_964609495.1 uncultured bacterium
AGAGAGCAAGATAAATTAGGAGAGAAATAGAGATGACCGATAATGAAGACCTTGCCTATTGGTTAGCTTTAAACAAGACCAATAGTATTGGAGCGAGAAGATTCGTTAAACTGGTGAAATATTTCGGCTCGGCCAAAGCCGCTTGGGAAGCTTCTCCTAAAGAGATGAGGGAGATCGAGGGTTTTAGCGAGATTCTCTCCAAAGGGATAGCGGCCTCAAGAAAGGAAATCGATCCCTGGAAGGAATTAGAGGAGGTCGAGAAGGAAGGAATAGATATTATAACTCTGCGTGATGAAAGGTATCCGTATAATTTGACGAATATATTCGATCCCCCTCCAGTGCTCTATGTTAAAGGGGAATTTCTCCCAGAGGATAAGAATTCTATAGCGATCGTGGGAACGAGGAGACCGACTCCCTATGGTCTCATAATGGCAGAAAAGTTAAGCATTGATCTAGCAGATAATAAATTCACTATCGTAAGCGGGATGGCTAGAGGCATAGATTCGACTGCTCATCAGGGAGCTTTAAGGAGAAAAGGACGCACTATCGCGGTCTTAGGATGTGGAATAGATGTAGTCTATCCTCGGGGAAACGAAAGATTAATGCAAGAGATATGCTCATCTGGAGCCGTTATCTCCGAGTTCCCTCTTGGCACTAAACCCGATCCTTATAATTTCCCCCCTCGGAATCGAATCATAAGTGGGTTGAGTTTAGGGGTTATAATAATTCAAGCTGGCAGGAAGAGTGGCGCCTTGATAACCGCGGACCTTGCTTTAGAGCAGGGAAGAGAGGTATTTGTCATTCCTGGAAATGTGAATGTTGAGAAGAGTAGAGGCACTAATAACCTGATCAAGCAGGGGGCGATCTTGGTCGAGGATGTTAATGATGTCTTAGAAGAGTTGGGCTTCACTCCTGAAGAGAGCCAGCGAAGGGAGAAGATAGCCTCTGGATTATCCGAGGAGGAAAGGAAGGTTTATGAGCTTATCACCGATGAGCCTCAACATATAGATCAATTAGCAGTCGATAGCGGGATTGCGGTGCAAGATATATCGAGCATCCTTACACTCCTGGATATAAAGGGGCTCATTAGACAGATCGCAGGGATGAGATTTATGAGGATGTGATCTTAGGTGATATGACCTAAATATTAATAAGGAGGAGAGCAAAATGGCTGAAAGAACGATCAATGATATGTTTCAAGAGAGCGTGAGAAAGTATGGGGATAAAGACGCTCTTCAGGTCAAAAAAGGGGGAAAGTATATCGGTATTTCCTATAGTGAACTCGGGAGATCGATTGAGAACTTCAGCTTAGGTCTGATCTCCCTGGGGATCGAGAAGGGGGATAAGATAGCGATCCTCTCGGAGAATAGACCGGAGTGGGTGATCTCCGATCTAGGGATATTATCTGCGGGAGGAATAAATGTCCCGATCTTCAGCACCCTCCCTCCTGGACAAATTGAATATATCCTAAACGATTCTGGCGCAGAGATGATAATTCTCTCGACAGAGAGGCAGCTTGATAAGGTTCTTAAAGTTAGAGATAATATCGAGACTCTAAGGAATATAATTGTAATGGATGATTTCTCCGAGGAATTGGGAGATAGTATGGTAATGAAATTCTCGGAAGTATTGAAGAGAGGAGAGGAACTAGGAAAAAAATCTCCTGAATTATATCAGAGGAGAGCTGAGACTGTGAAAGAAGACGATCTAGCGAGCATCCTTTACACCTCAGGGACAACTGGAGACCCCAAGGGAGCTATGCTTACCCATTGGAACTTCCGCTCCAACTGTGAGGCGGCTTTGGAGGTTATCGATATAACTCAAGATGATATTATGCTATCGTTCATCCCCTTAAGCCATGTCTTTGAGCGGACAGGAGGATATTATGCTCCTCTGCGCGTTGGAGCTACCATAGCCTATGCCGAGAATCTCCTCGCTATCGCTAATAATATATTAGAGGTTCGCCCTACGCTTATGGTAGCTGTTCCCAGGTTATATGAGAGGATGTTCAATAGGATAATTCGTATGGTGGAGTCCGGTTCTCCTATAAAGAAGAAGATATTCTACTGGGGAGTCAAGGTAGGTAGAATTGTGGGGGAGAAAAAGTTACATGATGAGGAGATCCCTTCCTTCTTAAATATGAAGTTCAAAATCGCTGACAAATTAGTCTTTAGCAAATTGAGGGAGAAAACTGGAGGACGATTGAACTTCTTTGTCTCTGGTGGGGCTCCTTTAGCTAAGGAGATAGCAGAGTTCTTCTACGCTGCGGGGATAACGATCTTGGAGGGATACGGATTAACAGAATCGTCTCCAGTCATTAGTGCCAATACCTTTGAGCATCTAAAGTTCGGAACAGTGGGACAGCCAGTGCCGGGGGTTGATGTGAAGATAGCGGAGGATGGAGAGATATTAGCTAGAGGACCTAACATTATGAAGGGATATTATAATAAAGAAGAGGAAACCAAAGAAGCTATAGATGAAGAAGGATGGCTTTATACGGGTGATATTGGTCACTTAGATGAGGAAGGATTCCTGACGATTACGGATAGGAAGAAGAATATTATCGTTCTATCGAATGGGAAGAATGTCTCACCTCAACCGATAGAGAATAAGTTAAAAACCACTAAATATATCGGTGAGGCTATGTTGATCGGAGATAAGATGAAATATATAACCGCTTTAATTGTGCCTGATTTCGATAATCTGAAGGATTATGCTAAGGAGAAGGATATAAGTTTCTCCAAAGAGAAGGATTTGGTAGAGGATAAGAAGATTATATCTCTCATCAGGAGCGAGATAGACAAAGTTAATGAGGAGTTGGCTGGCTTCGAGAGAATAAGAAAATTTATGCTTATGAGCGAGGAGTTTAGCCAGGAGAAGGAAGAGGTCACTCCCACTTTGAAGCTGAAGAGGGGAGTTATTATGAATAAACATAAAGATACTGTGGGAAGTATGTATAGCTAAATCTGAGGGATGATAAATTGAGACGAGCAGTTAATTGAAGGTGGGGCAAAAATCAGATGATATCGATTCGCCAGATAGGAGTGATGATATGAGATTCCCGGATTTCAGTCTTAATGGTAAGATCGCCCTTGTCACCGGGGCTGGAAAGGGCATTGGACGAGCTATATCCTTAGCTATGGCTAAAGCTGGATCATACCTTGTGGTAACTAGCCGAACCGAGTCTGATCTGATAAGCTTGGTCGAGGAGATCGAAGGAATGGGCAGAAAAGCAAAGTTCATTATCGCTGATCTCCAAGATACGAAACAAGTGAAAGAGCTGGCTGAGAAGGCTTTAGGCGCCTTCGGTAGGATCGATATTTTAGTTAATAATGCGGGGGTAAGTTTTCCCGAGCCTGCTCTGGAGACCTCGGAGGAGAATTGGGATAAGACCTTTAACACTAACATAAAGGGGCTCTTCTTCCTCAGTCAAGCTATCGGTCGCTATATGGTGGAGAGGAAAGCAGGCAAGGTGGTAAATATCTCCTCTCAAGCAGGAGTTATAGGGTTAGAGAACCACGCGGCTTATTGTGCTAGCAAGGGAGCGGTTATCTTGCTCACCAAAGTTTTAGCTATGGAGTGGGGACCATATAATATCAACGTAAATGCAGTTGCTCCTACAGTCATCAAGAGTCCGATGACGGATATTGTCTTCGCTGATCCCGAAGTGCGCGCGGGAATGATGAGGCGGATACCATTAGGGCGTTTCGGAGATCCAGAGGATGTCGCGGGAGCAGTTGTCTTCCTATCCTCCTCAGCGGCGGATATGATCACCGGAGAAACTCTATTAGTTGATGGAGGATGGACCGCTCAGTAGGTAAGAGCGATCCACAGATTTTC
>CAZSTA010000269.1:0-3669 GCA_964609495.1 uncultured bacterium
AGACGAAGTTGATCTCAACGTAGATCATCAGCTAGGAGGGAAATCTTCATCCACTCTCGCTACATTTAAAAATAGCCGAAGGGTAGAATTATCGTTCAACTCTGGAGAGCTAGTGATAAATGATCTAAAACTCTATGGGAGTGGGGGAGATATCGAGGTATATGGATTTTTGAATCTATTTGGAAAAGGGGAAGGAATCCTCCCCTCTACCCCTCCTATATTATCTGATTCGGAGCTAACTATATTAGGCCGGGATTTAGATTTGACTAAATTAGTTTCTCTTATGAAGTTTAATATATCTGCAAAGGGGAAATTAAACTTTGATCTGCATGCAAGAGGGGAGTTTCAAGATCCCGCTTATGATATAAAACTGAGACTAGCAGAATTAAATATAGAAACTCAGAATGGCGATATTATAGAGATAGGAGATATAAGTGGCGATCTATCTTATCGGAAGGAGGAATTATTAATAGCTTCCCTGGATATCACCAATGGTTCTCAGATAATCAAAGCGAGCGGAACTATCCCAATCGATCTAAGGCCAATCGGTGTGAGGAAGAGAGTTACGGATGGTGGAGTATGGAGATTGGATATCGTCGGCTCTGAGCTAGATTTAGGGATAATTAAAACTTTATATCCCAACTATCTAGGGGATATATCAGGCAAGACGGATGTTACAGGAAGGGTAGAGGGGGTTATCGGAGGAGAAACATGGTTCAAAGGAGTGGGCAAAATTTGGGGTAGTTCTCTGAAATTGAAGACTTTGAATGAGGAGATAAGAGGTATAAGGGGGGAATTTGAAATAGACAAAGATGTTATGACCTTTTCGAGATTAAGGGGTGAGATAGTAGAGGGAGAGGTGGAGTTAGATGCTAAGATAGGTATGGGGGGTATATGGCCTGAATTTCTGATAAATTATCTAGGAGAGGTTGATATCGAAGGTATAGATGGACGAATCAAAGCAACAAATCTAGATCTTAGTTTGATAGAGGAATTATCTGAAATTAATATAGGAGGGGGAGAGGGAAGGATCCCTTCCTCCAAGGATTTAGAAGGGCTGTTGAGTGGAGATATAGAGTTCAAGCTATCCTCTTTGAATAAGATGACGGGTAGTGGAGATATAACTCTTGATCATCTGAGTTATCGAGGAGGAGGCATAGAAGAGGCAAGAGCAGGAGTAACTTTTGTCTATCATTTTAGGGAGAGAAGCGCAGAGCTTGTAATAAGGGATGCTGAGATAGGCGATGAATATAAGGGGAATGGTCTAATAACGTGGAGCGCTGATAAAGGTGCTGATTATGACCTAAGGATAAATTTGTGGAAAGCTCAGATCGAGGAGATGGCAGAATGGATCAACTATAAATTGCCAGAGGATATATCAGGGGAATTGAGCGGGGAAGTAAAGGTGGAGGGTAGATTACCCGATCTAGTTGATAATCTCGAAGTGGAAGGTGGTCTCTCTCAACTCAGATTAACGGTAAAAGGAGTTGATTTTTCTAATAGGGGAGAGATCACATTTGATATAAGGGATAGGAAACTTAATATAGGGTATGGGAATATAGTAGCGTCCAAAGAGGGCAGTAAAATTGGAGAATTAGAGGTATCAGGTAGAATAGGCTTCGATGGAGAACTGGATATAAACTTAGCAGGAGAAGAGATCAATGTGGATAAATTAACGGAAGTATTAGGATACGAGGGATATATAGGGGGAGTAGCTAAAATATCCCTTGAGGTCAGAGGAGATCTCACTGATCCAAGCTATAAGTCGCATATAGAGGTGGATAGGTTTAATTTGGGGATCTTATTAACAGGAAATTTAGAAGGGGATTTGAGCTATAGAGATGAAATATTATCGATCTCAAACTTAAATTTATTCGGAGGTAATTTTAATCTAGGTATCAAGGGCAAATTTCCTATAAATTTAAGTATAGCGAATGTTAAGGAGAGATTTAAAGAAGGAGAGAGATTTGAATTAGAGATAAAGGGCGAGCTAGATTTAGGGCTATTAAAACGGGTATTCCCGGATTATATAGAGGGTTGTTCAGGAGAACTGAAACTATCAGGTATCTTAAGCGGAGAAAAGTTCTTGAGATCCCTAGAAATACTAGTGACGGGGAAGATAATAGGAGGGGATTTAAAACTCAGATCGTTAGGTGAAGGGATAGAGGGCCTATCAGGAAAGCTTAAAATATATAATACCGTATTATCAGTAGCTGATCTAAGGGGTAATTTTAGAGGAGGAGAGGTGTTAGCAGAAGGGAAAATAGATTTAGGTGATATCTTACCTGAGAGCATAACAAAATATATTGAAGGTGAAGAAGAAGTTGGTGTAAACGGGAATATAAAATTAATCGGGATCGGTTTAAATGAAAAGGGATTAAAGGGAAAGCTCAATAGTAATCTGAGGATAAAAGGGGATTTGAATGAACTTGGTTGTAGAGGTCAGCTTGATCTAACTGAAATTGAATACAACGAGGTCAAGTTAAAAGATAGTATAAAGGGCGAAATAGATGCTAGATATATCGCCGATAGAGATTTGATTGATATAGAGATAAGCAATTTAGAGACTGGCGGATGGTTAAAGGGAGATGGACATCTAACTTGGATCGGGGAGGGAAAATATAGGATAAATTTGAGCCTAAATAGAGTTGATATTACAAAACTAGCAGAATTGGGTGGATATGACTTACCAGAGGATATAGAAGGAAATATCACTGGGAGATTATCGCTGAAGGGTAATATACCCGATCCCTTTACTAGCTTAGATGTAAAAGGAGAGTTGAGCAAAGTTCGTCTATCCAAGCAGGGAGTCGAACTTATAAATGAAGACAATATATCCTTAAAATTATCTGATAACACCATATATTTGGATTCTCCGGGACTATCAGCTAGGAGAGGAGAGAGGGTTGTAGCGGATCAATTGTCTATATCGGGGCGGATAGAAATAGATGATGAATATTTAGATATAATAGCTAGAGGGGATAAAGTAATATTAGAAGAAATGGCTTCTATATTCGGATATGAGGGAAAATTAAGGGGAACAGGGAGCTTTGATTTTGGAATTAAAGGGAAGACAACTGATCCTAGTTACGATATACGAGTAAATATTTCAGATTTAGTTCTAGGGGGTAAGGAGTTAGGGAATCTCGAAGGAACTGCTCTCTACAGTGATAGAAAGTTAGAGATAGAATCGATAAATATAGATGGAGGAGAGAATAGATTCCAGTTGAAAGGAGAAATACCTATAGATCTCACGATAGCGAATTTAGGAGCGATTGGGGATGAGAAATGGCACTTAAAGGTGGAAGGAGAGGGTGATCTAGAAAGCTTATCAGATTATCTGCCCGAATATATAGAGAAAATATCGGGAAGAACAAGGATAAAGATTGATATAAAAGGGAAAGGATGGTTAGAAAGTATAGAATTAGTAGGTAGAGGAGAGATAGAGGAGGGGAGGGTGAAGATAAGGGGATTGTCAGAGGAGATAAGGGATATATCAGGAAGATTAAGGATAAACGGAGACAGAGTGGAGATAGAGGAGCTGAGGATAGGGGAGATGGTGAGGGGAGAGGGAGAGGTGAGATGGGATAGAGGAGGGAGATACAGGATAGAGATAGGATTTGCTAGTAGTGATATAGGGGGATTAGTGAGATTAGGGGGATACGAGCT
>CAZSTA010000270.1:0-3636 GCA_964609495.1 uncultured bacterium
GAAGCTTGGTTCTCGAAGCCGACTAATTCCTGAGCTTGGGAGAAAGGGATAAAGATCATATTTTTTTCGAACTCGGTAGCTTCTATGTTATAGAAACCAACTATAGGAAGACGAATAGCGTTTATCGATTCATAAACGGTGGGAGCGATGAGGACCACGGTATCGCCTATCTTAGCACCTATCTTATCTGCTAGCTTCTCTCCTATCAGCATTCCCTCTTCCCCTTCACTCCAATATCCTCCCTGGCTTACCTCGATAAGAGGACTTATCACCTTCTCCGCAGATGGCTTAACTCCTATACCTATTATAGTTTCTGGTTCTTCCTCCTCACTTCCCTCTCTATCTAGGCTGAACATAGTTCCGAATCTGACTCTTGGACCGATAGCTTCTACCTCGGGCATACCTTTCAGTTCCTCATCTAGTTCATCTATCCTATCGATACTGAGATCTAGGGGCATAATCTGTTGACGACGCACATAACCGGAGGCATGGATCTGAATATGACCGGTCTGCATATCCACGAAGTTTTCTATCAATTCCTTCTCTATCCCATTCATCACGCCATCATATTCTAAAGCAATCATCACTCCTATTCCAATAGCCATCGCGGTCAGGAGTGAGCGTCGTTTCTGGCGAAGCACATTTCTCATAGCTATCTTAAACCAAGTAAACATTGAATCTACCCCCCTTCAAAATTGAAAACCAAATTTTATTTTATATATATGATTTCTCTAAAAAAGTTTCTAAAGTTTCGCAATTATGCGAAGCTATGAGGACAAAGTAACTTGCAGGTAGTGATTCCAATGGCTCAGACGCTCAATATCGAGATCTATTTCATACTTTAGCGAAAGCGACTCCAATTGAGCCTTGAATAGCTCAATAAGGGTTTCTATTGCTTGCCGAATGCTTTCGGTGTCATAGCGACAGAGCGTCTGCTGTAGCTGCTCCGAATCCTTTGCGTCTAGGTATTGTCCTAGTCTCTTTGATTCGCTGAAGTCTGCATTCATTCGCCTGGCGAGAAGATCGATCAAGATGGTTCGAAGTTGTTGGACGTGATAAATGGCAACCCAGAGATCATTGCGAGCTAAGGAATGTATAGCGTGCAGGAAATGGTAATTTGACGAGTTAATCTTGTCTCGAATGTCCTCAATTGGATCATCCTCATAAATGACCGGTTTCCGCAGACGCTCCTCAAGCTGTCCAGATCGATCAAAAAGGATGCGATAACGGCAGTTTGGCTTGAAGATCCCACACTGATCTAATCGGCAGTAGCAAAGATCGATCTCTATGCCATTCTTGAGAATCACGCCGAGCATCTGGCAATTTGGCCACTCGACCTCGAAGGTTGAGAGCACATCTCCAAAGCGTCTGGCCAGGGTTTCCCGTTCGCTGAATACAGCGTCGTAGTAAGCATCTCTCACCACGACATACAGATCAATATCAGAGAAACGATCTCCCGTCCTTTGAGCCAACGATCCCACTAGCCACGCTGCCAGAATGCGATCGTCTGCCTTTAGCCACTGACAACAATCATCGACTAGCTTTTGCTGAAGTTCTGTTCCTCTTCTGTGGTTCATAGCTCCCTCCAAAGCAATAGAAGCCTCTAAATTTTTTTTGAAAATTGTAAGTTTTGTAGAATGCCTAGAAGCTGAAGAATAGTATGTTCTCCCCCGAATATCTGCTCTTATTATAACATATATTACTGACAACATTATATCAGGAATTAATTTGAGAGGAGATAATCTCCTCTCATAGAAGAAAGTGATATTCATAAACAACCGTGCAACAGGCAAATATTTTTATGCGTCACCTGAAATAAAGAAGTAAGAAAGAGATAGAATTCGGGCGAACTGCTATCTCTTCTCAGTCGAACTTTTTATCGATTTTCAATTATTGATTCGTATCCTCGAGTGGAGGTGAATCTCCCTTTTCTAAAGCTTTACTATCAGATCTTCTCTCAATAAATGTTTCCCTCAAAGCCTCTAAAGGACCTAATATTGAGGCTAGATTCAGAGGTAAAAACATCTTTGTTGCTTTACCGTCTGCCATTTTCTCTAAAGCCTCTATGGATTTTAGTCTAAGCCATTCTTCTGGAGGCTTATATTTACGCACGGTTGTGAAAACCATCTTATCATATTTCGCTTCTGCATCGGCGGCTATTATCTTAGCATCTCTTTCCCCTTTAGCGATCAATTTTTTGTTCATAGCTTCCCTAATATTATCTGGTAGAGCGATATCTTGTATGTCCACCCTAACGATCATAGCTCCCAAATTGCTAGCTATGTTATCTAATGCTTGATGCAATTTATTATTTATCTCCATTCGAGAGCTTACCACCTCTTCTAAAGTCATTCCTCCAATAATATTTCTGAGGTTAGACATCGATACATTGCTGATAATTCTATCTAGGAATAGTGCTCTATATTGAGCTTTCTTAACATCTACAATCTGAGATAATATTAAAGCATCAATCTCTATAGAAGCATTATCTCTTGTAATAACTGTCTGGGCAGGAAAATCTACCGGCTTTACTCTTATATCAACTTTATAAGCTTTTTCAAAGATGGGAACATGCCAAACCAACCCCGGACCTCCGATCCTATTAAAATTACCATTACGCTCAATTAGCATTTTATGCGTTGGTCTAACGATTTGTACTATTAGGCCTTTTCCCTCTGGATTTAAGCTTGCTATAGTGATATTAACAGCTACAAATATGATAAATAGAGCAATTAACCAAATTAGAATAGTCCCTAGCATTATTTTCACCCCTGTATATCTATCAGTATTAATTATCTTTAGAAAGTTAATTCTGCTACAGATATTATAACAAGTTTTAACTTAATTGTCAATAAAAAGTGAGGATAAAATATATAGTAAAGAGTAATTGTTACCATACTGTTAGCAAAATCTCATCTTTATTTTTGCCTATTGTTACTTGACGATCAGGAGAATTTAGAGTATAATTAGGACATAGTATATTAAAGGAGATATCCGATGAAAGGGGATGATATTAATAGGATAAGTGAGTTTAGTAGTATCTTAGGTAAGACTTGATAAACACCTACAAATTAAGGAGGGTAAAAAATTGAAAGGTAAAGTCGTAATCTTAGCAACGTTCTTTGTAGTAGCCTTATTGCTCGGTTGGGTAACTATCCCAATGGCTAACGCCGAAAAGATGACCCTGAGGTTAATAGATTGGCATGAGCCTCGAATGATCCTTTATGAGAAGAAGACCAAGGAATACGAACAGGTTAATCCAGATGTAAAATTCGAGACAACTATTATCCCTGGGGAATCGTTCTGGCAAAAAGCCTTAGCTGGCGCAGCCGCCGGGCAAGTGCTAAGTGAGATTATGCAATTCCATAACGCTGTAACAAGCATGTTTATGGGATTATTAGAACCCTATCCTGAAGATCTCTTCCCTATGGATGAGATGCGGGAGGAATTCTTCAACTTTGATCAAGCATTCGTCTTCGATGGCGAATTCTACTTCTATCCTGGGGGAGTAATGAGCTCTCTTCTCTTCTACAACAAGAAGATGTGGGATGAGTCAGGGATAGCAGAGTTTCCGAAGACTTGGGAGGATCTAAGGGCCGCCGCTAAGAAGATGACGAAATATAGCGAGACAGGTGA
>CAZSTA010000271.1:0-3619 GCA_964609495.1 uncultured bacterium
CTCCCTTTGGAAGGCTGAAATATTATATCCACCTCCAATTTATAGAGAGGTATCTTCCCCAAGATGGGCTCGTTTTAGATGCGGGCTGTGGTCCCGGGAGGTTCGCGATTGATCTCGCAAAACTTTCTGCAAGAGTCGTTTTAGCTGATATCTCGGATGTCCAGTTGAGGATCGCCCGAGAGAAGATCGAGGAGGCAGGAGTTGAGGGTCAGATCGAGGGTTATTATCGTTTAGACATCTGCGATTTATCATCCTTTGAAGATCACAAATTCGATATGACTCTGTGCTATGGTGGGGCATTATCATACGTTTGCCAGAACTATAGGACTGCCGTCTCAGAGTTAGTCCGAGTGACCAAACCCACCTCTCCCCTTCTCATCAGTGTAATGAGTTTATACGGCACGCTGAGACTGGGAATGGTCTTAGATGCGGACTCCGTCTTTTCGGATTTGTCTCTTCATCTCCAGTGGGATGAGCGAGAGGAGATCCCGGATTTTATGTGTACTAATCCGAACTCTAGGGAATTTCACCAGCCTATGGGTTTATATACGTCAAAGTTCCTCCGAGAGCTATTAGAAGAAGAAGGCTGCCAAGTTATTGAGTTAGCCGCGGCGAATGCAACGACCGCGGGCTTACAGGCAGGATTGAACAAAATATCAGAAAACGATAACGCGTGGGAGACGGTATTGTCTATTGAAAAGCAAGCCTGCACAGTCCCTGGATTGATCGATACCGGTGAGCATCTCATTGCAGTTGCTTTCACCTCATCGCAGAAAGATCCTCGGTAAAGTTCCATAGCTACACCTTTGAAATCTTGAGATCAGTTGATAGGAGAACGAATGAAGAATATAGGAGTTATGCCTAATTTGAGCAAGATAGAAGCTTATGAGGCGACTAGAAAGTTGCTCCCCTGGTTGAAGGAGAGGGATTGTGGTATATACTTGAGGAGGGGGGACGCAAATGATCTAGGATATGAGGAGTTGGGATATGAGATAGAGGAGATATTATCTCAAGCCGAACTTATAGTGGTGTTGGGTGGAGATGGAACTCTGCTCGGCATCGCTCGAATGGTAGCTCCCGCGGGGATCCCCATCTTCGGCGTGAACTTGGGAGGGTTGGGTTTCTTAGCGGAGGTCAATCTCTCCGAGCTATATTCCTATATGCCTCATCTGTTGGCTGATGATTATGAGATCGAAGAGCGAATGATGTTGAGGGCTAAAGTTATACGAGATGAGAAGCAGATAGTAGAGTCCATCGCTCTTAACGAGGCGGTCATCACTAAAGGGGCTTTCGCTCGAATCATCTATCTTAAGACCTTCATAAACGATTTCTATGTAGCAACTTATCCCGCTGATGGTTTGATCATAGCGACCCCTACTGGTTCTACCGCTTACTCTCTCTCCGCTGGCGGACCAGTGATCAACCCAGGAGTCGATACTATAGTGATAACTCCGATCTGTCCCCATACCTTGTATTCTCGCTCTTTAGTTATATCGAAGCAAGATAAGGTCAAAGTGATTATAGATTCAGATCATAAAGGACCTATGCTTACTATAGATGGTCAGGAAGCCACCGAAATATCTTCTAAGGATGTTATATATCTGGAGAAAGCACCTTATTATACTAAGTTGATAAAGATTCGCGATATGAGCTTCTATGATGTCCTCCGAACTAAATTGAAGTGGGGTGAAGAGGCTCATCGTAGAAGCAGCAATTGGAGGATGGAAAACGATAATTAGCGATTGGAGATCAAGAGATGATCGCGGGAGTGTTATACCTCCCGATCACTATTTTCCACCTTCTAAGTATGGAGGGAAAAGGGTTTGTTACAGGAGATAAATATAGCTAACTTCGCTCTGATCGATAGATTGAATATAAAATTTAATCCGGGTTTGAATATCCTGACCGGAGAGACAGGAGCGGGGAAATCAATAATCGTTGATGCGGTGAATCTGGTTTTAGGCGAAAGGGCGAGCAAAGAGCATATCCGCACTGGAGCAGAGGAGACGATCTTAGAGGCTTCCTTCTCTATCTCAGGTGATGAGATCACCCTCCGCTTGCTTCGAGAGCTGGGGCTTGATAATAGGGAAGAGGAGAATACTCTGATCCTAAGCCGAGAGATAGCTAGATCAGGACGTAGTAGTTGCCGAATCAATGGAAGATTGACCACCTTAAGCATCTTAAAGACTGTAGGACAACGCCTAGTCGATATTCACGGACAGCATGAACATCAATCTTTGCTCAAGACGGAGATGCAACTCGATCTTTTAGATAGCTTCGCGGGGGAGAGGGCGATCTCCCTTCGTTCCCAAGTCCGAGAGATGTATCTGGAATTACGAAGACTCAAACAACAGTTATCTTCCTTGCGTAAGGATGCTAGAGAGCGCGCTCGCCAAGAGGACCTACTTCGTTTCCAGTTAGAGGAGATAAACGAGGCGAAGCTAAAGCCAAATGAGGAAGAGGAGTTAGGACAAGAGCGAGAGATCTTGGCTAATGCTGAGAAGTTATACACTTTCTCCAGCAAATCTTATGATCTTCTTGGGGGCGAGATCGAGGAGAGGATCACTATCTTGGATAGCTTGGGAGAAGTGGCTTCCGACTTGGAGGAGATGGCGGAAATAGACAATAGGCTGGGTTCTCTGTTAGAGACACTAAATTCCGCTATCTATAGCCTCGAGGATATCGCTCGTGGCTTGCGAGATTATCGAGATAAGATCGAATTTAATCCAGGAAGATTAAACGAGATAGGGGAAAGATTGCATCTCATTAACAATTTAAAGAGGAAATATGGGAATAATATCAAGGAGATACTCGAATATAGGGATAAAGTAGCGAAGGAGTTGGATGCTCTCACTCATAATGAGGAGCTTATCGTTCAAACGGAGAAGCAGATCCAAGGACTTCAGTCGAAATTAGGGGATCTATGTTGGAAATTATATGAGGAGAGAAAGAGGGCGGCTGTCCAGTTGGAAGGAGATATACAGAGGGAATTAGCTGATCTGGGGATGGATAGGGTCGCCTTTCAAGTATCGTTTAAACATACTGAGGATGAGAGAGGTATTCCGATCTTTGATAAGAGATATAAGGTTGAGGAGATGGGGATAGATGAGGTAGAGTTCCTCCTCTCTCCTAATCCTGGAGAGGAGATGAAACCGCTGGCTAAGATCGCCTCAGGAGGGGAGATGTCCCGAATTATGTTAGCCCTAAAGTCGATTCTGGCTCAGGTAGATCAGATCCCTACTTTGATCTTCGATGAGATCGACGCGGGGATAGGAGGCACAGCCGCAGGAATAGTAGCCGATAAGCTCAAACACATCTCTCAGATGAGGCAGATTATATGCGTCTCTCACCTTCCTCAAATCGCCAGTCGAGCCGATAGCCACTATCTGATCTGGAAGGAAACCAAAGAGGGAAGAACTAGAACTATGCTGCGTCATCTGCCCTGGGAGGAAAGGGTTGAGGAGATCGCTCGGATGTTAGGGGGAGTCCCACCTAGCGAGATCACCAGACAGCACGCGGAGGAGATATTGAGTCGGGCTAAGGTGGGTTAGTCCGACTTAAACTTGATAGATGCTTGACAATGAGCTTTAACTTGGATATACTATAGATGTAGCATAAT
>CAZSTA010000272.1:0-3612 GCA_964609495.1 uncultured bacterium
GAGGGTGTAATACAAAGTAAATTAGATCTCAGATCCCAGATTTTATATGCTTCCCAAGACCCTTTTATACTTGCCAAATTAAAAAGATTTTGGTATAATACAAATAGATAGGCTTGGACAGGGAGGAGGTGGAAGATATGGCACTCTTTGGGGGAAAGAAGGGTCCAGAAGAGAAGCGCCTAACAGGAAATACAGCTATCACGATACCTAAACGAGGAACGATAAAATATGTAGTTATAGATCCCACGGGAGAGAGAAATGTTCCACCAGTAGCTGAGTTCGTTTTAGATACCAAGGGACACCTCAAATTAACCAAGGTTAGCGCCGCTTTTCTCGTAGATGGGAAACAGGTGGAGGAAGGAGGAGAAGCTGATATATCCCGAGGTCATACAGTAATGGTAAAAGGATATTCTCATGCTGTATTATAAGCTCTTCTCTGCCTTAATTAAGAATAAGAGGTAGGGATCTCTTTATTCACCAGTAGAATATTCGCTTTTCTCGATGTTTGAAATGAAGCTCATAAGATCGGAGAGAGCGCCGAGTTAAAGAAAGAGACAAAATTAGGTAAATGAATGTAAGCTAGATTAAGGGCAACAGTCTCATTAAATCTGGGATTGTTGTCCTTTGATTTAATTAGGACTGAGATACAATGAGAAGGATGACTAGAGAGGAACTCAGATTTCAAGCTAAGGGTAAGATATAATCTATCTCGAGAGGAAGATCTCATGAGAGATCCCAAGAAATTGAATTTGACAGAGGGAAAACTATCGAAAGGGATTTGGGCTTTAGCTCTGCCAACTATGTTTGGCAACCTATTTCAGACCGCGTTTAACGTAGCTGATACGATCTTCGTGGGACGACTGGGACCAGCAGCTATCGCCGGGGTGAGTATGAGTGGCATAGTGATGATGATCTTTATGACCTTAGTAATGGGGGTATCAATAGGAACGGTCGCGATGGTTTCCCGCCTCACCGGAGCGAAGGACGAAGAGGGAACGAATAACGCGGCTATGCAATCCCTATTGATGGGAGGCATTTTAGCTCTTATATTCTCCACTCTGGGAATAATTTTCGCCAAGGATTTCTTCGAGCTATTGGGGGCGCAGCCAGAGGTTATCGAGAAGGGAACGCGTTATATTCGCGTTATGTTTGGAGGAATAATAACGATGCTCTTTATGTTTATGACTGGAGCTATCCTAAGAGGAGCAGGAGATGCCCGAACTCCAATGATCATTCTAGCTGCCTCGGCGGTCTTGAATATCATCCTCGATCCGCTCCTGATCTTCGGGATCGGCTTCTTCCCCAGGTTAGGGGTAAGTGGAGCCGCTTACGCTACTGTCTTCTCCAGAGGAATGGGAGGACTAGCCTCCCTGTATATCCTGATAAAGGGATATTCGTTAGTGCATGTTTCCATACGTAAATTAAAGCTGGATTTCTCTATGATGTGGAGGATCATAAGAATAGCCATTCCAGGCTCGATCGCTGCTGGTATGAGAAGTGTATCCTCTTTAATCCTGATGCGCATTATCGCTAGTTATGGAACTGCAGTAGTAGCCGCCTTTGGAGTTGGTATGAGAATCGAAATGGTCATTATGATGCCTGGCTTCGGATTAGCCGCAGCCGCCGCTACTTTAGTCGGACAGAACTTAGGAGCCAATAAGCCCGATCGAGCCGAAAAGAGCGGATGGTTAGCAACTGCCTATTATATTCTGATTGTGCTTGTAGTTGATATTCTGCTCGTCATCATCGCCCCTCAGATAATCGGGATCTTCAGCAAAAACGCGGATGTAATCAGAGTAGGCGCTCTATATGTCAGGGTGATGTCGGTAGGCTATATCTTTCTTGCCTCAGGGATAATCCTTTCCCAAGCGTTAAACGGAGCAGGGGATACGCTCTCACCAACTATTATCTCTGGGGTAGTGCTTTTCCTGATTCAAATTCCAGCCGCTTTAACCATTCCCAAGATCGGTAACCTAGGAGTTATGGGATTGTGGATGTCCATGTCTCTCTCCGTTATGATATATGGTATAATTACCGCCTCTTGGTTCAAGGTTGGAAAGTGGAAATATAAGAAGGTCTAGAGTTTTATGCGAGATAAAGTCCTGAAGGGAAAGCTTGACTTATCGCCAGATATTATAAGGAGATAAGAGATAGATATATAGGCAGAAGGGGAAGAAATTATCCAATCACCGCCTATTCCAGACATAATATCTGGGAGGAGGGATTCCAAAGCGCGTTTGAAGTGGAGACATTTAAGTATCTCAATAATAAGGGATTTAGATAGGAGAGAACTATGAAAGTATCTTTTAGAGAGGAATTAGATAAGAGAGCCAAACTGGTTCAAGATTATCTACAGCAAGATGAATATCACCGGAGGTTTGTCCTTCCGCATCAACACGATTCTGTATATAGCTATGTAAACTCGGGAGGGAAATGTCTCCGTCCCGCGGTTCTGCTCTTCTCCTGTGGAGCGGTAGGAGGAGATGAGGACAAAGCCTTGCCTGCGGCGGTGGGGATAGAGGTGTTTCATACCTGGACCCTGGTCCATGATGATATAATAGATAGGGATGACAAAAGACGAGGAAACGCTTCAGTTCACGCTGAATTCTCTCGGAGGGTTAAGGATGAGTTTGGATATGAGGCGGGAGAAGCCCAACATTATGGCCTCTCTATCGCGATATTAGCTGGTGATATCCAGCACGGCTGGGCTTTATCCCTCTTCTGTGAACTATACCGTAAAAAGCACATCAATCCAGATACTGTTCTCTATCTGATCAGCGAGCTTGACAACAAAGTCCTGAATACCATAGTCGAAGGGGAGATATTGGATATTCAATATTCAAAATTCCCCCTGGGAGCTTTAGATGAGAAGATCATCACCGATATGCTCTGGAAGAAGACCGGAGCTTTATATGAATTTGCAGGAAGGGCTGGAACTATGATCGGACTAGAGGTGAGCGATCCCGCTCACGAATTAGTCCGGGCGATATCTCAACTCGTGAGTAATTGCGGAACAGCTTTCCAGCTTCAAGATGATATCCTGGGTCTCATTGGCGACGAGAAGATGCTGGGAAAACCGGTAGGCTCCGATATCAAAGAGGGGAAGATGACGACTATAGTCCACTACTCCTTCTCTCAAGCTGATGAAGAGCAGAGAGAAAGTATCACCAAAGTCCTAGGTAATAAATCCACAACTCCTGAAGAGATAGAGAGGGCTACTTCCCTAATTAAGGATTTGGGTGGTGTAGAACATACTAAAAAATTAGCCCGTTCTTATATCGAGAAGGCATTAAGCTACTTAGAGCTGATACCCGAATCGAAGTATAAAGATCTACTGCATCAATGGGCTGATTTTATGATCAGCAGGGAATTTTGAGGATATGATCTCACCCAAATATCGTTCCTCTCAAGAAATCCTCTCTCTCTACTATGTTCCCTCTCCCCTCGTGGGAGAGGGTTAGGGTGAGGGGGAAGTAAATTTGAATTCAGATTGATATACAGAGCGGGTGCCTAATGCATCTGCTCTTCTTGTAACTAATAGTAATTCTTAGTTTTTGCGCTTCCAATTTTGATTTGCGAAAAATCGAGTAATATAGTATAATAAATAAGGTA
>CAZSTA010000273.1:0-3608 GCA_964609495.1 uncultured bacterium
GATATAGTGCTAAGAATTGTCTTAAGCTCTATCTTGATGTTCCTTCTCCCCTCGTGGGAGAGGGTCAGGGGGAGGGGGGATTTATATCTTGACTTCTTAGTAAAAATCTACTAGCACGAAATTTTACATACTTCCAAGGAGTGAGGAAGGGGTGAAAAAGATTGACAAAATGGGGAATATATGTTAGAATCAAATTGATCCACGAGTAGGCTGGGTGATCGCGAAGGCGCTTTGCCTTTGAGGAAAGTCCGAGCTCCATAGGGCAGGATGCTGGATAACATCCAGGAGGGGCGATCCTACGGAATAGTGCAACAGAGAGCAGACCGCCAAGATTTAGGAGGAAGTAGTTGGTAGCGATACCAATCGCTTGATCTTCTAAATCTCGGTAAGGGTGAAACGGTAGTGTAAGAGACTACCAGTAGCCCTGGTGACAGGGTTAGCTGGGCAAACCCCATTCGGAGCAAGATCAAATAGGGGAGGAGAGGCGGCCCGTCTCGCTGAGGGGGAAATCCCCTCTCTATTACTCCCGGGTTGATCGCTTGAGGTGGAGAGTAATCTTCATCCTAGATAGATGATCACCACTCTCTTCAAGGGAAGTGAGGGAGGGGGGAGTGATTCTCGCCGTTTTACTTCAGCTCTTGAGGGGGAACAGAACTCGGCTTATAGGCTTACTCGTGGATACCTCTTTTTGTTCGGAAGATAGAAAAGGGAAGACAAAGTAAGCAAGCTATATCCATCAGCAATCTAAGTATCATATATTGAGGCTTGAGCTTGACATACAGTTATAGCTATAACTCCAACGATATCCTCCGCAGAACAGCCTCGTGAGAGATCGTTCACGGGCTTGGCTAATCCCTGGACTATAGGGCCATAAGCTTCAGCTTTAGCTAGACACTGAACCAACTTATAGCAGAGGTTTCCTGCATCTAAGTTGGGGAAGATCAGGACATTAGCTTTTCCTGCTACGGGACTACCTGGGGCCTTACGTGCTGCTACTGAGGACATTAATGCGGCATCTCCCTGAAGCTCTCCGTCCACCACTAAATCTGGCTTCTTCTCCTTAATTAACCGAGTAGCCTCTTTCATCTTATCTACTAGGGGATGATCAGCGCTTCCTTTGGTGGAGAAAGACATCATCGCCACCTTCGGATCCATATCCGCTGAGACTCTGGCGCTCACCGCCGAGGTGATCGCTATATCTGCCAACTCCTCTGGATTTGGATCGGGGTTGAGGCCGGAATCTGCGAAGATAAATGCTCCGTTGGTGCCATAAGGACAATCGGAAACAATAATCAGGAAGAAGCTGGAGACAGTCTTAACACCCTTTGCTCCTTTTATAAGCTGGAGGGGGGGTCTTAACACGTCGCTTGTAGTGGTTACCGATCCTGCTACCTCTCCATCAGCATCTCCTAATTTAACCATCATAGTCGCATAATAAAGGGGATTAAGGACTAATTCACGCGCCTGCTCCTTAGTCACCCCTTTGTGTTTACGAAGTTCGTATAAAGCGTTAGTATACTCCTCTATCTTATCAGAAGTCTTGGGATTGATTATCCTCACTCCTGTCAAATCTATCTTCTCTTGCCTGGCTATTTCTTTTATCCTATCTTCATCTCCTAAGAGTATAAGTTCCTTGACTATCTTCTCCCTAGTAGCTAGCTCCGCTGCCTTTATAACCCTCTTCTCCTCGCCTTCTGGAAAAACAATAACTTTAGGATTTGCTTTAGCTTTCTCTTTGATTCGATCCATTAGATGCATATATATTTCCTCCTCTCTTTATAGACAGGCCATCTATCATATGTATTCTGATAGAGGCTTCTAGTAGTCAGCACAATTCGTGAAGTAATTCTTTAGGAGTTCTCAAGCTTCTCCTTATCCTCAGATTCCTTCTCATCTTTATGAATTAATTCTCCCTTTTCGCCATATACATTGTGAGCTTCCTCTCCATCCATATCAATCACCTTATACTGTTTTCTCCTATCATCCTCTATTTCAGACATAAACTGATCTTGTATATCTCTGGAGGCCTTCTTAAACTCACGGATAGCTTTGCCGATCGTTTTCCCTATCTCTGGTAACCTTCTGGGACCAAATACGAGCAGAGCTACCACCAAGATGACTATTAACTCAGGAATACCGATAGAACCAAACATATCTTTATCTATCTCCTTGAGGCAACATTACCTTTAGCTTCTGAGGAAAGATCTTAACTTTATAGATCTCTCCTTTTATGATCTCTCCATCTATATGGGCAACTGCCGATTTATTTAGGCTTATTTTTATCTCCTTGATCTTATACAAGCTAACTTGAGGAAGTGAGAGATGTTCTCCTCTCATCAACTTAGATATATTGAAAAGGCTTTGAAATCTGCTCATTCTTTCTACCAAACAAACATCCAGGAGGCCATCATCCACTTCAGCAGAAGGTGTGATCTTGAATCCACCTCCATATACCTTTCCGTTGGTAATAGCGATAAGTAGAATATCAGTATCTATAATCATATCGTTCATTTCTATCTTCATTCGTGGGCAACCGAATTTGAATAGCAGCACCTTGATAGCCGAGTATAAATATATGCTGAATCCCTTTAACAATTTCGTATTTTTGCTGACTTTATTCGCTTCCTCAGTTATTGTAGCATCCATGCCTATTCCTATACCATTAACGAAATATCTATCATCGACCTTGCCAATATCTATAGTTCCTACTCGTCCCTCGGACAGTATCGAGCAAGCTTTCTCTATATCTGCTGGAATCCCTAATGATTTACATAAATCATTGCCAGAACCCACGGGAACGATCCCCAGAGCGGCTTTTGAGATATCCTCCTGAGCCATACCATTCACTATCTCATTAACTGTTCCATCTCCTCCCACAGATATGAGAAGGTTGAAGCCATCCTTTACTGCATTTCTAGCGATATCCATAGCCTCCATAGGTTTGCTAGTCGTCTCCAGATCAAAGTCCTTGATATTTGACATTAAAGCTCTTCTTATCCTATATATGATATCCCTTACCTTTCCTCTATCCGCGGCAGGATTTATTATCGCTTTTGCTTTCAGTATCTATCAACCTCCCGATATCTGGAATATAGGCTAAATGACTTTCACATTTACAGTCGGTAGAACCGAATTTTGGGACTATTACCTCTCCTTCTAGGAAATAAAAGATGGATTGATTGAGCGCACACTCTAGTTTCTTCCGTTCAGTGTGAAGAGTAATTATATGGACTACCTGAGCGTATTCGAGTAGATAATCTATATGCCAATGAAGTTTCTTATTATCAGACAGATGTCTTTTAATTCGCGCCTCTAAGTTATTCAAAGCACTACCGGTATATATATAATACCCTCTGTCGAAGCGATATGTGCCTAGTTCCCCTATCTTTATATCTTCAGTCTCGGGAAGATATATGATCAGAGAATAGAGACCTTTATTGCTTCTTTCAGTATCCATTCGGAGCGTCCAGTCCCTTAACTCGGTATGAGCTTCGATCGTTTATCGCGCTTTTACTAAATCCTGTCATCGGTCCAAAGCTTCGATGATCTTCTGCATCCAATAGTAATTATAACAATATTTTCCATTTATGTCAATAGTTTCGTGTATG
>CAZSTA010000274.1:0-3591 GCA_964609495.1 uncultured bacterium
TGTTTTAAATTTTGTGGAGAGGCCTGAGCTTACTCAAAGATATGTTGAATTCAAGGATATAGCAAATGGGCTCTTATCCTTAGTGGATAACATAGCTATCGACAAAAAAGTTGATATAGTGGTCAATATAGCAGACGATCTTCCACCCCTTTTTGTTGATGTCGATCAGCTCAAGGGAGCTTTTTTAAATATAATATATAATGCTTTTGAAGCGATGCCCGAGGGAGGAAGACTTGAGATCAAAGCAGATCGATGCGATTATGGAATGGAGATAAGATTGATTAATACCGGGGAACCTATTCCCAGGGATATCCAATATCAGATATTTGCTCCCTTCTTCACCACTAAGGTGAGGGGGACCGGTTTAGGACTAGCCGTTACTCGTCGTATTATAAGAGAGCATAAGGGAATTATTGAATTGGAGAGTACCGAGGGAGAGACTACGTTTATAATTAAGTTGCCCGGGGCAAATGGATCTGATCCTGAATAGGGTTAGCCACTATCTCAAGTGGGTAATTTTATAATATAGAGGGGGAGATCCTCTCCTCTATTGGGAGGGATAAGTTTTGGATAAGACGATCTTAATTGTAGATGATGAGGAGAACATCCGTCTTCTTTATGAGGAGGAGCTTACTGAGGAAGGTTATAACGTCATTTTAGCTAAGGATGGAGAGGAAGCCTTGGCTAAGATTAAAGAGGGTAAGCCTGATCTAGTTACTCTGGATATTAAGATGCCGGGAATGGATGGGTTGGAGCTTTTGAGTCATATAAGGGAGGAGGATAAGGACCTTCCCGTGATTATGTGCACAGCCTATGGGGATTATAAACGCGATTTCACCGTTTGGGCTGCCGACGCTTATATAATTAAATCCGCTGATCTAAGCGACTTGAAGACTGAGATCAGAGAATTGTTATCCAACCGATAGACCCCTTTCTCCCAACATCGAAAAAAGGGAACTTTTGCTGAATCCCATAAAACTCAAGGTTCAAAAGTTCCTAATTAACAGAGAGGTGAGTAAGATGAAAGCGGTGATTATGGCTGGAGGTTTTGGGACTAGGCTTAGACCTCTAACCAATAACATCCCTAAACCTATAGTTCCTTTAGTAAATAAACCTGTTATGGAGCATATTATCGACCTTCTGCGGGAACAGGATATCAAGGATATAGTGGTGATCCTTTATCACCAGCCAGAGATCATAGAGACTTACTTCGGAGATGGGTCGGATTTCGGGGTTAATATATCTTATGTAGCCGCCGAGAGGGATCTAGGGACCGCGGGTAGCGTCAGGAATGCCGAGGAATATCTTAAGGACACCTTTTTGATCATGAGCGGCGATGTCCTCACTGATTTCGATCTGAACGAGGTAATAGATTTCCATCGAAAGAAGGGGGCGATGGCTACCGTCAATTTGACCCGAGTCGAGGATCCTTCAGCCTACGGAGTCGTTATCACCGATGATGATGGTCGCATTCGCCGCTTTTTGGAGAAGCCCAGTTGGGGAGAGGTCTTCTCCGATACGGTGAACACTGGTATATATATCTTGGAGCCTGAGGTCTTGAAGTATGTGCCTCCGCAGGAGAACTTCGACTTCAGTAAGGACTTGTATCCTATCTTACTGGAGAATGGAGACCCTTTATTGGGCTACGTGGCAGGTGGCTATTGGAAGGATATAGGGGATCTCATCCAATATCGAAGGGCTCATTATGATATCTTAGAGGGCAAGGTAAAGGTGGTCGATATACCTGGGGAAGAGATTAGGAGAGGAGTCTGGGTCGGCCGAGGGGTTGATATCGATCCTACGGCGCGAATCTATCCTCCAGCGATCGTCGGGGATAATGTGAGGATCAAAGAGGAGGCTCAAATCAACGAATTGACGGTGATCGGAGCTAATAGTATTATTGGTCGGGAGGCCTCTCTCAGTCGAAGTATTATTTGGAATAATGTTTTCATAGGAGATAGAGCGGAATTAAGGGGATGTGTTATAGGACGCCATTGTAACATCAGAGAGGGGACATCGATAGATGAAGGGGCGGCCATCTCTGATGAGTGCACGTTGGGCAAGGAAAGTATCATCAAATCGAACGTCAAGATCTGGCCGGGCAAGGTAGTTGATAGCGGAGCAACGGTAACTATGAGCCTCGTCTGGGGAGGGGAGGGGTCGAAAACCCTATTCAAGCAGAGGGGGATAACGGGGCTCTCCAACATAGAGATATCTCCTGATTTCGCGGCTAAATTGGGGGCGGCTTACGGCACTATGCTCGATAAATCCGCTTTAGTATTGACTGGTCGAGGTCCTCACCGTTCAGCAAGAATGATAAAGAGAGCTATAATAGCCGGACTTTTATCGGCGGGGATAAACGTTTGCGATCTGAGGACAACTCCCACATCTCTACTTCAACATCAGATTAAGAGCAAGAATGCAGCCGGGGGAGTGCATGTCAGGATATCGCCCGATGACCCTCACTTAGTCGATATCAGGTTCTTCGATGCTAGGGGGATAGACAGCGATAAATCGACTGAGAGGAAGATAGAGACGCTCTTCTTCAGAGAGGATTATCGAAGGGTATATTCCGAGGAGGTGGGGCAGATAACTCACGCTCCTTATGCGATCGATTACTATTCCGAGGATCTTCTCAAATCTATCGATATCTCTTTGATCAAGAGCAGAAAATTTAAGGTTGTGATCGATTATGCGTATGGTAGCTCTTCTTTTATATCTCCTTCTATTCTGGGCAAACTAGACTGTGAAGTAGTAGCTCTAAACGCCTATGTAGATGAAGCCAGGATATCGAAGACCAAGTCTGCTTTCCTCGCCGAATTGGAACAAGTGGGGAGTATAGTTCGCACCTTGAAAGCTGATATGGGAGTGGTAATGGATCCTAGCGCAGAGCAGTTGTTCTTGATTGATGAGAAGGGGAGGAGGCTTTCCGATTATTCCGCCTTAGCTTTAGCTTCTCTTTTGATCCTAAAGGCAGAGGAAGGGGGAACTATCGCCATTCCAGTTACTGTTCCTAGCTATATTGAGGAAATAGCCTCCTCATACGGAGGTAAAGTTATCAGGACTCAGGCTAATCCCCGCTCTCTTATGATGGCGGCGGCGAAGGAAAGGGTGGTCTTCGCCGGCGATGGTAAAGGGGGCTTTATCTTCCCCAATGGAGTATCAGTATTTGATGCGATTTTCTCTTTCGTGAAGCTTTTCGAGTTGATCGCTAAGGAAGGGAAGGCGGTCTCAGAGATAGTGGAGCTTTTCCCTCCCATTCATATAGCGATGAAGATTATTCCTTGCCCGTGGGAGCTTAAGGGTAAAGTTATGAGGAAGACTATGGAGGATTCCAGAGATCGCACTACTGAATTGATCGATGGGGTCAAGATCTATCACGATCATAGTTGGATCTTGGTTCTTCCTGATGCTGATGAGCCATTAGTGCGCGTCTATGGAGAGGCGGAATCGGACGAGAGTCGAGATGCGCTTTTAGATGAATATGTGAACAGGATAGAGAAGGTAGTGAACGGCGATTAGAAAAGGGGACTTTTGGTTTTTGCTGAATTAATAAGGCTATCAAAGAATCTTGTTAATTATCACCCTCCC
>CAZSTA010000275.1:0-3576 GCA_964609495.1 uncultured bacterium
TAATCCTATATTTAGGATATTTATGGCTGCATTCTGGTCTCTATCAATTGATATACCACATCCTGGGCAATCGAATACTCTCTTATGTAAAGGTGTCTCTTGAACATACCCACAATTACTGCAAGTTTTACTCGTGGGTTCAAATCGTCCTATTACAACAAAATGCTTTCCATTCCATAAAGATTTATACTCAAGCTGCCTTCTAAATTCATACCAGGAAACATCTGCAATCGACTTTGCTAAATGATGATTCTTCATCATCCCCTGGACATTCAAATTCCCCAAGACATACCCCGAATACTTGGCTATCATATCCGAAGTGGTCTGGTGTAAAAAGTCTAACCTGCAATTCCTTATCTTTCTATGAATCTTTTGAACTTTCCTCCTCTGTCTATACCTATTCTTACTTCCTTTCTGCTTAATCTCCTCTGCTCCCTGGCTAACTTTTTCTCGTATCTCCTTAGATATTTGGGATTCTTGATTACTGTCCCATCTGATAAAACTGCAAACTCCTTTAGTCCTACATCTATACCTACTAGGTTATTAACTTCCTTCTCCTTATCAGGTATCTCTACTTCACAAGTTACCGAGCAATACCACTGATCTCCATCTTGAGTTATCGTGATATGCTTGGGCTTGCCTTGTAATGCTCTATACTTTCTCCATCTCACCCAACCCACCTTGGGAATATAAACTGCTCCTCTCCTTAGCTTCCATCTCTGAGGAATTGTAAAACTATCTCTCATCTTACTTTTTGCCTTGAATTTCGGAAATCCTCTATCATTCTCGAAACAATCTCTTAACGCTTTATCTAAGTGTAATGCTACCTGCTGTAAGGACTGAGAAAATGAAAGGGTTAAAAAGCCATATTCCTCCTTCATCTTCGGAATAGAAAGAATCATCTCACGAGCAAATTTGAACTTACCTGTCCGCTTGTAATGTTCAATATTATCTTCTAAAAGGTAATTCCAAAGAAATCTTGCATTACCACCATGCTGTAAAAGCATCTGTCCTTGCTCTTCGGTTGGATACAGCCGATATCTAAATCCCTTTAGAATCTTCATTTCTTCTTAGCTACCTTTCGTGCCAATTCATCCCCGAGGCAAGCATCGGGGTCTTCTTGGCACAATTTTATAACTTTTCAGTCTGGGATAAGTTGGGCATTCTCATTCCGAAATAGGGAGAAGGGCAATTTAGATTTTTTCTGCTCTTTTCTTTGAGCAGGAAGAGTAGAAGGGCGCCTCAAAAAAGAAATGGCTCCCCGGGCAGGACTCGAACCTGCAACCAACCGGTTAACAGCCGGTTGCTCTGCCATTGAGCTACCGAGGAGCATTGGCTAGTTATATTATAATATATTTTGCTTGCTTTGGCAAGAGGATTCTTAAAATTTTGGGCAAATATTTATAAAAAACGGCGTGAAAACCCCTACTCTTGCGGTAGGGGATGAAACGCCTAGCAGATATAGGTGTTCCATCCCCGCGATTGTAGAAGGCTAACATAGAGCCTTCTTTACTCCACCTTGCGGTGGGTTGGTCCTCATCGGGGGGTTAAGGAGGGTTTTTAAGCTCGACAGCACTGTTCCTACCTCACAGAACTGTTTAACCATCAAGCCACAGAGCGGAAAGCTTGAGGAGCACTCGCCGGTGTGTATATATCTCACCCTCTTAACTGCTACTAACTTGCGTTAGTCCCCTAATCAACGTAGGCTTGTCCTTCAAGCCTCGCCCTTTATGGGCGGGGTCGTTGACGCTGGCAAACTAGATTATAGTGGATATTTTTAAGCAGGAATAGAAATCGGTTTGTTATATCTACCTTATTTTGATATAATGACATAAGAAAGGGGTTGTCTACTTATGTCCACTTATGATGTCACCAATTATCGACTAACTGTAAAGCAAGCAGCAGAGATGCTAAATGTATCAGTAAGAACTATTAGAAGATGGGTCAAGAAAGGGAAACTGTCATCAATACTTGTCCCTGGTAAGAAACGGCAAGAAATAAGACTATCAGAGAAAGAAGTGCTGAATCTTAAAGGTGATCGTGAGGTGACAAGTCCAGATATAGAAGTGACAAAAGATGACATTGTCACCAATGATGTCAGGACAACTGAATTTAAGGAGTTACTAAATCGTTATGAGAACTTAGTTTTTCAATTAGGACAGCTTCAAAGTCAAGTTGTCCACATTAAGGAACTAGAGGCTGAAGCTCAATCACTTCGAGAAAGAGAAAAATTATTAGAAGAGGAGAACAAGAGATTAAGAGAGGAACTAGAGAAGGCAAAGCGATCATGGTGGCAGAAGCTAAAGTCGTGGTGGAGAAAAGAAGATTTGAAGACAAAATTTTGAGGAAAGTGAGTTGGAAACTGGATTTTCAGTTTAGCTTTAAATGTGAAACTATAGATAATTCAAATATACTCGCGCGCATTCAAATATAAACTAAGGCAATACATAATAAGCTCCTCCTGGGGGATTCCCAAGCATCTTTAATTTACCCTGCTTGCACATTCTACTCAATAGTCGGTATGCTTGGTTTCCATTCAACTTGCATAATTCTATAACTTCAGCCCGCTTAATCTGACCATGCTTCTTCACGATCTCTCCACAGGAAGCCCACGATCTTTAGTCGTGGGAGGAAGGTGAAGATAATGAATCTGCCAACCACTAATTCTCTGAATTAATCTCATGCATCTCCAAGATTTACTTTTAATGATTCTTTTCCCATCAGTATCTTTTAAATCAAAATAGCCACTCTTTCTAACAGCTACTCTTCCTCTCCATATACCTTTATATTTACCCTTTGGCACAATTGCTATAACTTGATCCCCAGTTTGAAATCCGAAGTAAAACTTTATTCTACCTCTATGAGATTTCGGGAAACCTTTATCTGTATTAGCAATTCTTCTATGTCCTCTCCCTATCGCCTTCCATATACAGAGAAAAGTGGTCTTAATATCAATCCTAACAGGCATATTACCAACACATAGAGCGTCATAGTAGTGAGTCTTAGGAAATCCCCTTTCTATCCTTTGCTTCTTTGTCCTTCCTCCCGTGGCACACTCTACCTTATACCCCAACAAACAAAGCTCCTCATAAAGCCTCCACCTGGTAGCATTTATCATCGCAGCATCTTTAAGAGGCTTCTTAGCCAGACTTTGTATCTCGGAATGTCCAAACTCTTCTGCTATCCTGTTCCCCTTCTTCCTATTACACTTCTTGCAAGCTATTGTCAGGTTGCTTACCTTATCTGTCCCACCTCGACTCTTCGGGACTATATGATCTACCTCAAGAGGAACATTTTCTATCCCACAGTAAGCACACTTTCGACCCCATTTCTCTAGCAGATACTCTCTGACTTCATAACCGAAAAGTTCCCCCCTCTGATACTCAACCCCTCTAATCTCAGGATTCTCCATAAGCTGAGTATCGAACTTGACATGCTCGGTGCTTATCTCCTTAATCGGTAATAACCTTGATAACTTCTTAACTAAATTGATAGTCTGATCTACTCTGGCCTGCAACGAGGGAGGTAACCATCCTTCTTTACGCTTACGATTAAGGAAACGAGCTTTTCTATATC
>CAZSTA010000276.1:0-3574 GCA_964609495.1 uncultured bacterium
AAGGGCTTTGGTTCAATCTCAGTTTTCCCTCTCCCCTCGTGGGAGAGGGATAGGGAGAGGGGGAATTAGTCTTTAACTCCCTAACGAAGAACTAAGAATATGATACCCCCGATTATAAGTTCAAAAACCAAAAGGGAGGAGGATATAGAGAGATAGGATAAGGGGGAAGGAAAGAGCAATCTTATCACACTAATTTCAGAGGAATTCAATAGACTTTAAGGTTGGAGGGTCGCTGATTGATCCAGATATACGATGTAACTCACATCTATAATAATGGAGCGGTAGGCTTAGCCGATGTTACCATCCGCATTCGTCCGGGCGAATTTGTCTTCCTTATCGGCCCTTCGGGAGCGGGTAAAACCACCTTTCTGCGTCTGATAAATCATCGTATAAAGCCCACCCGAGGTCATGTCTTGATCAAGGGGAAGAATCTAAATAAGCTATCTCCTAACAGTATCGCTCGCTTAAGACAGAGGATAGGATTTGTCTTCCAAGATTTCAAACTCCTACCGGATAGGAATGTATATGATAATATAGCCTTTGTCCAACGAGTGATCGGATTATCTGAGGATAAGATCAGATACAGGGTCTTTGCGGTTCTCTCCTTCGTCAAGCTAAGCCATAAGATTCGGGAGATGCCTCATAACCTCTCAGGAGGAGAGCAACAAAGGATAGCTTTAGCTAGAGCTTTGGTGAATGGGCCTGATATCCTCCTTTTGGATGAGCCGACTGGAAATCTCGATCCTGATATCTCTTATGAGCTTATCAAACTCGTATCTGATATCAATCGCTATAGAACAACCGTGGTGATGGTTACTCATAATAAGGATATAGTCAATCGTTTTAGAAAAAGGGTGGTGACTTTGAGAGAGGGCCGAATTATAAGAGATGAGGGAGAGGGGAGATACAGCCTTGGCCCGTAAGATAAGTGGCAGATTTCGTAGAATGTTCAGAGCTTTGAAGATGATACCTAGGAATATGAGGTATTATTTTAAGGAGGCTTGGCGGAATTTCTGGCGCAGTCAACTTATGACTCTTGCTACGGTTACTACGATCAGTGTCTCCCTTATAGTTTTAGGAGCGGTCTATTTAATAGCTCTTAATTTAGATATCCTGTCTGCTTCGTTGGAATCTCAGATCGAAATCACAGTTTATCTCAAGGATGGGCTATCCGATGAACATACCAATCGCCTCTTTCAGACGCTGCAGGGTTGGAAGGAGATAAAGGATGTGGAATATGTCTCTAAGGAGAAAGCTTTATTCCGAATGAAAGAGGAGCTAGGAGAGCAGAGAACTCTATTGGAGGATTTGGGGGAAAATCCCCTCCCAGCATCTTTAGAGATAGAACTTGTAGATTCTCGACAAGCAAAGATTATGAAGACAAGATTAGAGGAGATGGTCGGTGTTGAGGATGTTGTTTATGGAGAAGAGTGGATAGAGCAACTATTGAATATCACTAGCTTGATAAGGATGGGAGGAGGAGTTGCAGTAGGGCTTCTATTCGTTACCTCCCTTTTGATAATCTATAATGCCATAAGGGTGAGTGTCTTCGCTAGGCGTCAAGAGATAGACATTATGCAATTGGTGGGCGCCTCCTCTTGGTTTGTTCGCTGGCCTTTTCTTATCGAGGGGTTAATGCAAGGGCTTGTGGGGTCATTGATAGCAGGTAGCATCCTATATTTCTCTTATATTTATGTATCAAATAGGATAATCGGGGTTCTTCCCTTTCTCCCAATAATGAACGATAAGAGGGAGTTACTTCTTCTTATCATAGCTATCTTAGTTTTGGGCAGTTTACTCGGTCTTATAGGAAGTTTTTTCTCTTCAAATAAGTTTCTAAAGGAACAGTGGTGAAATCGACATCGCATCAAAAAGGGGTGAAAGATTATGCTCAAATCTTTCCGCTTTAAAATTATCTTACTCATTTTGTTTATAGGAACTATCTCTATTCTCTTTATATCGTTAGCTAAAGCTGATGATATAGATACTCAAATAGAAAAGAAGCAGAAGGAATTAGAGGATGTGAAAAAGGAGATTCAGCTGAGTGAAAAAGAGCTTCGGGATAAGCAGGAAAAAGAGCGGAAACTTCTCCAGGAACTTGAGATAACCGAAAATAGGTTAGAGCAAGCTATAAGGAATCTCAATGACATTGCTGATCAGATAACTAGGGTAAGGGATGAGGCAGAGGTTATAAGGGGTAAGCTAGAGGATGCGGAGGCTAAGCTCCAGAGACGAGAGGAGATCTTGAAGACTAGGTTAAGGGAGGTATATAAGCATAGAACGGTAAGTTATATCGGAGTGATTCTCAAAGCCGATAGCTTTTCAGATTTTATAAATAGATATCGTTATCTGAAGCTAGTTCTAGAACATGATTCAGAATTGGTTGAAGACGTTATGTTGGAGAAGAAGCATTGGTCGGATTCAAAAGCAGAGTTGGAAGCTAAGGAGAAGGAATTGCTCGCACTTCAGGGGATATATGAGCGGGATAAGAAGAAGGTAGAGGCTCAGGCTAGTGCTAAAAGGGGGTTATTGAACGAAGTGCATTCTCAAAAAGCCACCTATCAAGCGCTAGTAGCTAGCTTAAATAAAGCTTCCCAAGAGCTGGAGAGGATGGTTACCATACTCCAGCAGGAGGCTGAGGAGAGGAGGAAGGACGAGGCTAAGAGAGATGCTGGCAATGGGGGTAAGGTTGTTGTCCCTAAACTTCCCTCTAAAAGTCCTTCGGTGCTGATGTGGCCGGTGAAAGGCAAAGTAGTTAAGAGGTTTGGAAAATATAAAGATGTGAAGTATGGGACGATAACCTTCAATAAAGGCCTTGATATAGAGGCTTCTGAGGGGACGAAAGTAGTTTCTGCTGCCGATGGGATAGTTCTTTATAATAAAACTATTCCCTATACCGGCTATGGGCAGATCATTATGATCGAGCATGGAGGGGGATTAGTTACCGTTTATGCTCATCTATTATCTGTAGCGGTGGAGATCAACCAAGAAGTTAAGAAGGGAGAGATTATCGGTCGAGTGGGGTCAACGGGATATACCGCTAAGCCTAAGCTCCACTTTGAGGTGAGGGTAAGGGGCACAGCAGTCGATCCTATGAAGTATCTCTGAGTTGGGAAGATCGTAATTAGAAAGGGGTGGGTGAATGAGGAGTAAAATCTTCTATACTTTAGCTATTTTGATTATCGCAATTATCCTGACGGGTTTCTTCTCCGCTCTAAATTTTGAGTCAGGTAGGATATCCGTTGAGATAACCGAGGCTAATACCGAGGAAGAAACGTATCATATAAAGATAGTTAAGTTGGAGAATATCGTTAAGTATAGAGCAGATGAGCTATTAGGAATTCCTACCGAGGAGGATGTAGGAGCATTGATAAATAATGATGAAGTTGTCTCATCTTCAAGTGAAAGGGGGGAATCTCATCAGGATACAGATCGAATAGGTAAAAAGATAACTCAGCCCCGAATAGCTATCATCATAGATGATCTTGGCTACGGAAGTAGAGGGACTGAGGAGATGATAAACTTCCCCCGTCCCTTAACTCTTTCGATACTCCCTCTAGTCACTTATTCTACA
>CAZSTA010000277.1:0-3396 GCA_964609495.1 uncultured bacterium
CCTAGCCACGCCCACAGTTGATATCGGGTATAACTTCGATAAGATGAACAAGAGGCGTCAGAATATAGATTATCTCTTCTTTGATGCTCGTTTCTCCGATGAATTTCTGCAAAGGATGGGACGAGCGGGTAGGGTTCTAAGTAAGGAACAAAACGATACTCCGAGTTATACCTTTGCCGCGACCGATCAGAGTTTGCTTTCGCTCCTTGGAGAGGAGGGAGAAGAGGAATACACTAGGGAGGATTTCGCCGACCTGGTTAGACAGGGATTGCCGATTAAGAATGAGCTTCGAAACTATATAGAATCTTACGCCATCCTAGAGTGCTTCAGACCGATCTACGAGATGGAGAGGATAATGCCTCCCGAACTTCAAGAGAGCTTGAATGCTCTTTTCAAGCGAGTAAAGGAGGTCTATGCAGATCAGAGTAGGGACGAGTATTGGCATCTTAGGAGCAAGATCGCTAAGTTCAAGAAGCAGGAGAGATTTCTCGCAGAGAAGAAGAATGATGACTTACTTAGGGAGTTCACCCAAGATTATCTTTCGAAGCTGGGTCCTAAGGATATCTCTCCTGATACTGTAGAAAGGATCTATCAGAAGGTCTTCACTGATAAGAGGCAAAGGGGAAAGATAAAGGAATTCGTTGAGCAAGAATATTATACCACCAGAGCGCTATTCAGCTTCCGCGATTCCTTCCAGGGCCCACAGGCGATCGTATATGATCCTTATCATCTCCTCTCAGATTCGGACTTTGCAAAGTATGATCTCTTGCATATAATCTGTAACTATGAATACGACCCTTATAGTAGGGAGGATTTCAGGAAGCATTTTGGGAGACCGCTTGATGACAAAGATATTGATTTCTTCTTCAAGCTGGAAGACTTCGTTGATATCAGGTTAAATCCCCTCTTTGTCTATGGGGAAGGTGATTTGACTAAAGAGGATTTCGAGAAGCGCTATTGGGGGAAGCCAATGGCTATCAAAGGATTGGAGCTATCCCTTCAAAACCCCAAGAATAAACTCCTTTTTCCCATCCGCCCAAAGATAAAGGATGCCTTTAAGGACAATTACATAGTCTGTTTGATCATCAGATATGAAGATCGAGGCTATCTATATAATCGCCTGAGGGGAAAAGACATCATAATTCGAGAATTAAAAGTGAGGCTCGATGAGGGAGAGAGGGATTATGAGCTTATCTTGGGAACTAATGCCTTTCTAGCCCACGCGGAGCTTAAAAGATATTTATATGCTATGAAGAAGAAGGGTGCGAGCGCAAGCCAAGAGGATACTTTCATAATTTGCTAAGGGAGGTGATCAGCGATCTTATATAGCACTGTGATTCAGATCCATTCTGAGGAGGATGTGAACTTTAATCCAGCTAAAGGGGAATGTATCTACTCCCTCTTCTTTGAAATTCTGGATGAGATCGATCCCGAGCTGGCTAAGAAGTTACACGATTCTACTAGTTCTAAACCCTTTACTGTCTCTCCTCTTCAAGCTAAGTATGTAAGGAGAGAGGGAGAACTATTTATCCCTAAAGGATACAGATGTTGGTTTCGCTTTACTTTGCTAGATGATTTCATCTTCCAGCAGATGATAAGATACTTCCTGCGCTCGGAGGTGAACATCGAGCTTGAGGGAAAGAAATTTCAGATCGATGAGGTCGTCTCTGCTCCTGTAGATAAAATTCCCTGGAGTGGATACAGTGATTGGGAGCTACTATATGAGCAAGCTGAACCTCACCAGAAGATCAGATTGAAATTCTTTTCCCCTACTACCTTTCGGAAGAAGGATATCAATTATCTCTTGCCAGATCCTCAATTGGTCTTTGGGAATTTACTTTCAAGATGGAATAACTTCTCCAAGATAAAGATGGAGGAGGAGCTGGAGGATTTCATCGCGGAGAGGATAATAGTTTCGAGAATCACTGGGTTGAGGACGAAAACGATGCACTTTTTTAATGGGATCCAGATCGGTTTTATCGGGGAGTGTGAATTTGAGATCAGGAAGGCGGAGAGCGATAAGGAGTGGAGTAAGAGGATAAATACTCTAGCTGATTTCGCTTTCTACTCCGGGGTTGGCTATAAGACGACTATGGGGATGGGACAGACAAGGCGAATACGAATGCGTAACACTCCGATAGGGGTGAAGCGAAATGAATGATAGATATATGATCCCTTTCTATGCGCTTAATACCTATGTCTATTGCCGACGTCGCTTTTATTACGAATATATTCTTCACGAATGGGAGGATAATTATCATACGATAGAGGGTGAACTTCAACATAAGCGAGTGCATCAGGTAGGAACTCAAAAAGTGAGAGGAAGATTTCATAACCGAAGTGTGGAGATATCCTCAGATAGATTGGGATTATATGGGGTGGTGGATTTAATAGAAAAAAGTTCTGGAGCGGTCTTTCCCGTTGAGTATAAGAAAGGTAGGATGAGCGATTGGAAAAACGCACGTTAGAACCTTCGCAAACTATTGAATCTACTGAACTTACAGCTTCCCCCTCCCCTGTTAAATTAGTTTGGCTCGGCTTTTTGTGATCTGCACAAATTTCAACTCCATCCATCGGACCTCTTCCACAGACAACACATCGATAATTATCTCTCTCAAAAATTTGTTTCTTTACTTCGGGAGGAAAATCCCATAATTCAATCTTATGTGCATAATCCGGATCATATTTATAAACGCCTTTCCTTACTTTAATGAGTTTTCCCTCTTGATGTAATCTTCGTATTTCTCTCCAAGGATCTCGCGGTGGTTCAGGATGCTCTTTTAGATATTGCTTTGTAACCCAATCAACAACTGGTCCATGTCTGAATTCTCTATTAGGATGATTTTGAAAAAACTCCATGATTAATTCACTAATTGATTTAGGCATTTGCTCACTCTTCATAAAATTGTAGTTGTCTTTCCATAATCCTTGCTTCCTTCATCAACCTTTGTTTTGCAAGTTCACAATATTTTGAATCGATGTCAACACCAATGCCCTTCCTATTATTTAAATAAGCCGCTATTAATGTTGAGCCACTTCCCATAAATGGGTCCAAGACGGTATCACCAACAAAGCTAAACAATTTTATACATCGCCTTGGTAATTCGATAGGGAATGGAGCGGGATGTCCTACTCGTTTTTTACTTTCTCCCGGAAAAGTCCAAAGACCATTCGTCCACTCCATAAATTCTTCCTTACTAATATCAGATTTTTTACTACCACTAGTTTTCTTCCATCGTTTTTTGTATAAAATTACAATAAGTTCAATAGGAGCGATAACATAAGGAGCAGATGCACTTAACCAAGAACCCCAAGCTGTTCTTCTTGATATATTTCCTTCATTCCAAACAATCGTAGAATGATATTTCCAGCCTATCTCCTTCGCAATAGTTGTAA
>CAZSTA010000278.1:0-3386 GCA_964609495.1 uncultured bacterium
ATATGAGGTATGGCCGATAGCTACCGGGGAGGAGGCTCTACAGAGACTTCAAAATGACGAAGTGGATATAATATTCACTGACCTGAAGATGCCTGGTCTGGGGGGAATGGAGGTCCTCAAACAGACAAAGGCGCTCAAGCCTGATGTTATAGTCATTATGATCACCGCTTATGGAACAATCGATAACGCAGTAGGAGCTATAAAGGCTGGTGCTTATGATTACATAACCAAGCCCTTCGATATGGACGAGATAAACGCGGTTACCAAACGAGCCCTGGAGGCTAAGGAAAGAGCCGAGCAGATGGAAATGGTGAAGAAGATAACTCAAGCTCTGACCTCTAACCTCAATATCGCTGAGATATTCGAAATTATAATATCGGAGGCTAAGCAATTATTAAACTTCGATAGGGCTAGTGTCGCTCTCTTAGAGGATAATAAAGACAGACTTAAAATATTCGCTCTAGCTAATCCTTTTGAGACAAAATTGGGACAAGGTGATATCTTACCTAAAGATGGCTCTAGCGTGGGGTGGGTAGTGACTTACCGGAAGCCACTTATCTACAGGGATTTGAGAGAGGAAGGTTGCTTTGTTGATGATGCTATCCTCCTGGAGGAGAGGATGAGATCCTTGATATGTGTTCCCCTTCTCGCGAAGGGAAGAGCTATTGGAGCTTTTACCTTGAGCAGTAGGGAACCATATTCCTATACCGACCGAGATCTCGATATACTGGAGCAAATCGCAGGTCAGACAGCCATAGCCATTGAAAACGCCAAACTGTTTTATGAGACTAACCGCCGGGCAACCGAGTTAGCTACTCTCAATGCTATCACCTCGGTCGTTAATCGCTCTCTTGATCTAGATGAGATCCTAAACGATACTTTAGATAAGGTATTAGAACTGGGGGAGTTTGAAGGAGGAGGAATACATCTTATCGAGGCGGCGGATAACATCTTATTGTTGAAATCTCAACGTGGCTTATCTAAAGAGCTATCTTCTCTCTGGACAGAGCTATCCCTAGGGCAAGCCCTCCCCGGTCTAGCGTTTGAAAGGGAGGAACTCCTCACCATTGAAGATCTTCTCATTGATGAAGCTCTCTCTCATATAGCTTTGAATAAGAGAGCTTTTCGTTCTATAGCTTGTATTCCTATCTTCTCTCAGGATAAACTTTTAGGAATGATGAGCATAATTAGCCAAAAACCTCATCATTTTCTTCCCCAAGAGATACAATTGCTGAAAGCTATAGGCGATCATATGGGCATAGCGATAGAGAATGCTCAGCTTTTCGAGAGTGCCACTAAGCAGTTAAAACAGATATCTAGTCTTCAAGCGGTGGGAACTGCGATCGTCAGCGTTTTAGATATAGAGGATGTTCTAAATTTGATAACTCAAGAGGCGGCAAATCTTCTCTCCGCTGAGGGTGGAGTGCTGACTCTCTTAAACGAGACCAAGAGCTGGCTCGAGGTGGTATCCACCTCAGCCCTTGGAGATACCTTCCTGAAAAAACGAATGTCTCTAGAGAATAGCCTCAATGGTTGGGTGATCCTACATGGTCAGCCTCAGATCTTCAATGAAGTTCTCACCGATTCTCGAGGTGAGGCCGAGGCTGTAGCTGAAATCGGGATCAGAACCGCAGTTATAGCTCCTCTGGTAGTTAAGGGGCAGATTATAGGGAGCCTCGCTGTTCTTAATAAAAGAGGAAAGGATAAAAGATTCAAACCAGAAGATCAATATCTACTCAGCACCTTTGCTAATCAGGCTTCCATCGCTATCGACAACGCTCACCTTTACTCAAGTTTGCAAAAAGCGAACGAGGAACTTAAGACAAGAGCGAAAGCCAAGACCGAATTAATCAACGTAATAAGCCATCAAATGAGCAATCTTATTATGATAATTCGAAGCTCCAGTGAGTTGCTGAAGAACAGAAAGACAAGAGAAGGAGAGTTGAATGAAAGACAGCTCAACTTTGTTGACAAGATTCATGATTCGGCTATAAAGCAGAATGATTTCATCGAAAATCTACTAAGACTATCTAGGCTAGAGGAAAATATGGAGGAGCTGAATTTATCTTCGGTCTCTTTGGACTCAGTTATAAACAGAGTTGCCTCCGCTCTATCTCCTGTGGCTGAGGAAAGGGAGATATCTTTATCAATAGATATTCACTCGCCTCTTCCCTCAGCTATAGCAGATGAGGATAAGGTATATGAGATCTTGAGCAATATTCTTTCCAACGCTCTAAAATTCACTGAGCCTGGAGGAAAGGTGACGATATCGGCCGAGTATATTGGGGGGAGCGAGGTAATGATTGGTGTTAGTGACACTGGAGTCGGAATCCCCAAGCAGAGCTTAGATAAGATCTTCGATAAGTTTACGAGAGCGGAGCTTCCCTCGTCGGAGCGAATTTATAAAGGAGCAGGATTAGGACTTACTATAGCTAAGAGGTTAGTCGAAATACAAAGAGGTAGAATCTGGGCGGAAAGCGAGGTTGACAAGGGTAGCACCTTCTACTTTACTTTACCGAAATACTCTTAAATGATACTTCCTCAAGAGGTAACATTTGAAAAAAGGAGGTCTTTAATCCCCCGGATCAAAATTTCAATTCCTCAGTTTCAATTCCTCAGGCGGAATTATCGTTATTTCAGCCGGATCAAAAACCTCCTTTACGCTACCAATCTATTACTTACCTGGTAAAGATCGGAAGCTCCTCCAGATACTCAAGGGGTTCATTATAGGGACTCTCTTCCTTCAGCACCGCTGCGATACAAACTATATTACCTCCTAACTTCTCTATCACTCGCTTTAGCGCCTCTACCGTCCCTCCAGTAGAGACCACATCATCGACTATAGCGATCCTCTTCCCCTCTATCTTCCCCCGATCGTTTCCATCTATAACATATTTCTGCTCTCCAGCAGTAGTGATCGACTGTCCCACATCAACTATAGGATCCTGCATATAAGCCTTAACATCCTTTCTCACTATCACAAAATCCTTCGTCCTCATAATCTCGGCTATCTTATAAGCGAGAGGGATAGCCTTTGCCTCCACCGTAACAATGGTGTCAAAATCGTAATTCTTTAATCTTTCGACAAGCTCTTGAGCACAAGCATTAAGAAGCTCAATATCGGTATAGGAGATGAAAGCAGCGATCCAAAGACCATCGGTTACTGGTAAAATGGGAAGCTGACGAGTGAATCCAGCTACTTTCAATTCATAGGTCTTTTGACCCTCATATCTAATGGGCAAATAAAACACCTCCTTTATATTCAGGGGGATTTACCGATAATTAGAGTATCCATCTTCTCTTAAATGTAACGAACTTCCGCCTCACCCTACCCTCTCCCACGAGGGGAGAGGGGACACTGAGATTGAACTGAAGCCCTGTAGTCC
>CAZSTA010000279.1:0-3316 GCA_964609495.1 uncultured bacterium
TGGGAGGGGGATAGGGGGAGGGTGTAATACAAAGTAAATTAGATCTTAGATCCCAAATTTTATATGCATCCTTAGTCTTGAATAAATAAAGAGGGATATAGGATCATCAACTTACGAATTCATTCGTTGGGTTTACATATCCTATATCCCCCTTAATATCTTAATAATTACTGAAGAGAATCACAATAAATTCAAGAAATAAATTATTTTAAGTTCCTCCTTGCTTTTCATATCTAAACTGATATCTCCCCTCAACAATGAAAAATCCTTGACCGGTTCTCCCGGCCAAGGATTATTAACCTTTAAAACTTCTGCTACTTCTTGAAGAACCACTGTCCTGCCTGATAAGGAGCCCAGAAATCTTCATCCCAGCCCCACCAGCCTTCTTCAGGAAAATTTCTTAAATTATTCCTTACTGCGATAGGCTGGACGGGCATACCTACCGTGCCAATTACGTAAAGGTGCTCCATCTGGAAGTCCCATATCTTTTGAGCCAGACTAATCCATTCTTCTGTCCCCGGAGGGGTAGAATTCCATTCCTCAAACCATCCTACATACTCTTTCCACTCGTCTGGTGGCTCCTCTCCACTCTTCCCATCGGTGGCAAACCATACTTGCCATTGAGGAATATACATACACCATATCGAGCCAGGATAGAACCATAACGGCTCTATTTGACAGAACATCTCCGTGCAAGAATCTGTATGCCAGGTGCCAACATCATGCAAGCCTGCCCCTAAACGAGTCTGATAATAGGAGCGGTGTTCAGATTTAACGGATATCTTAATTCCAACTTTCTCCCAGTATTCCCTCACCAATTCACAGACTCTCCCCTTTGGTCCTTCCACCGGGATATACTCGATTAAGAGGGATAATGGCTCCTCATCAGGTCTTAGACGATACTTATGCTCTGCATCCCACTCAAGACCTAGCTCATCTAAGAGGGCACTAGCTCGTTCTGGATCGTATTCAGCAAAAGATGTAGCCCACTCCTCCTTATAGAAACTGCAAGAAGGAATAACCGTTGCCTGGCGAGGTGTTCCCAATCCAAAGAAGACAACTTCGTTGATCTCCTCCCGGTTAATAGCCAGGGAGAGAGCTTGCCTAAATCTAACATCCCCTAAAATTTCCCTTAAGGTTGGATCAAGGTGGGTCGTGTTGGGCATACACGAAACTGCTGATCCCCAAACGCTTCTCCAGCGAAGAACGCGGTAATCACCATCGTCCTCATTTTCCTTATAAAGGGGATAATTTTCCATCAACAAGTTGAAACCAGCGTAATCTAGCTCTCCTGAGACCAACCCCATATTTAATGCCTCTACATCAGTAACCATCTTACAAACTATTCTATCAACATAGGGAAGCTGATTGCCAGCAGTATCTACCTGCCAGAAGTAGGGATTTCGCTCAGCTACCTTCTCAGTAGGCCTCACTCTAGTTATCACCCATGGACCAAGAGTTGGGAGATTAACATCTTGTTCCCAACTCGAATCATCTCTATGGTAATTCAGCGCCATCCACCACTCATCATAGCCCTCCTCTTGGGCTAACTTATCTGCATCTGGATTATACTTTATGTGCCACTTCTTAAGATAATGCTTGGGAAGATAGAAGCTGTTTTGTCCCGAAGTCCATGGATGACCTAGTTTAGTCATCAGAGCAGGATAAGGCACCGCGAAGTGTATACGAAGCGTATAGTCATCTACTTTCTCAAACTCCACTACCTCTCCCCCAGGTTCCCAAATTTTGGATATAGTAGGACTTATTTCCTTATTCAGCGCTATATCCTCCCACCAGAAAAGAATATCATCAACAGTAAAGGGCACTCCGTCCGACCATTTTAGTCCCTTTCTCAAATATATGGTGATGGTCTTATAATCCTCGGAGAATTCATAACCTTTAGCTACAGTGGGAATTACCTTTGTGCAATCAGGGGAGAAACGAAATAGCCCGACTTTCGTTACCTCTCTAATATTACAGGGAGTCAGAGCCTCCAAAGCTGCTGTGCGCATTGTCCCCCCATACTGGCCAATTTCCTCCACAGGCTCAATCACCATTACATCTTCAGGCAATCTCTCCTCTAAGGGAGGAAGCTTACCTTCCTCTACAAGATCTGCCAACATTGGAGCTTCATCGAACTTCTCTGGCAGTGGGCCAGTTTTGATCCCTTCAATAGTTTGTATAGGACCTTCCTCTGCTGATACTACCAAGGATACAACTAGGATGAACGCTAAGCAACTAACAAGTAATAAACTTCTCTTCATTTCTCTCTCCTCCTTTGTAAAATGAAATTTTTGAGAATCCACCTTTTGCTCGTCTTTATATCTCTTCTAAGTTATGCGGAAAAAATCACCTCCTTCATACCATAGTAACTTTAGCTTTGAATAAAGAGCTCTTGTAGAACTAAGGTATCAGCGCATTGATTACGGCTCTACCACAAATATGTTTAATTAAAGTAATTTTATTATATCATAATTCTCAAAGATGTCAACCTCTTTTGGTCTTTGACAAATAAAAAGGGATATAGGATCATCAACTTACGAATTTACTCGCTGGGTTATACAATATCCTATATCCCATTTAATATCCTTAATAATTACTGAAGAGGTGAAAACTTACAATAAGTTCGAGAAAAATTGTTTTTAAGCTCCTCCTTGTTTTTCATATCTAATACGAGGGTCTAACCAAACCAACAGTAGATCGGAGATAAGGGTCCCTATCACGGTTAGAAAGCTCAAAAACATAATGGTGCTTCCCGCTAAAAACATATCCTGAGTCATCAAGGCCTCAAAGAGTAGAGGCCCCGTAGTGGGCAGGCTAAGGACGATGGCCGTAATAGTTTCCCCAGAGACAATGGCCGGAAGTGTCCAACCTATAGTGCTAACTATAGGATTAATCGCGACTCTCACGGGATATTTGAAGAGAAGCCTCCTCTCCGCCACTCCTTTAGCCCTAGCAGTGATGACATACTGCTTGCGAAGCTCATCCAATAGACATCCCCGCATAACCCGAACGAGCCAAGCAGTGCCCGCGGTGCCAATGACTATTATGGGGATGGGAAGATGCTTTAACAGATCGACAAATTTAGCAAAGCTCCAGCCTGCCTCTATATACTCTCGCGAGAAAAGACCACCTATACTTAAGCCAAAATATTTGTAAAAAATAAACATTAATATCAAGGCGAGGAGAAAGTTAGGAGTAGCTAGACCAGTAAAACCAATAACAGTGAAGATATAATCACCAACAGAATACTGATGAGTAGCTGAATAAATCCCTATAGGTATAGCTACAACATAGGTGAAAATGAGAGTAGCCA
>CAZSTA010000280.1:0-3312 GCA_964609495.1 uncultured bacterium
TAGGTGAGGAGGTTCTATACGTAGAAGCCTCCCCACCTATATTCCTCTACTTACTTCTACTGCTTGAAAAAGAACTGTTCTGTTTGAACATAAGCACCAAAAAGAGAATCCCAACCATAGTATATCTCTTCTGGAACGTTCCGTAAATTGCTTCTCACTACAACAGCTATAGGAGCAGCGCCTACGCTACCAATACACCAAAGGTTCTCCGCTGCTATACGACAGACTTCTTTACCCATTCGAATTCTTTCTTCATCATCTAAGGTAACTCTCATCTCATCATACAAGTACTGAAGTCTCTTTATTACCTGGGGAGGCTCTTCTCCTTCTTCTCCCTCTGTGATGTACCATCTTGACCATAGTGGACACCAAGTATCTTCCCAACCGAGATGCACAGGAAATTGCCACATAGGCCATAGGAGGAACATCGTATTTGTACATCCACATCCATGCCACTCACCCATTGCAACTTCATTTGCCTGATAACGCATTGAGCTTAACTCTCCACTGATTTCCTTCAAGGATACTTGAACTCCGATGGCTTCCCAATATTCCTTTACCAGTTCAGAAACAGGGGTTTTGGGTGACTCGATAGGGTAATACTCAATGGTCCAAGCAAGTCTTTCCCCATCCGGCTTCAAGCGATAACCAGCTTCATCTCTCTTATCCAAACCCATCTCATCTAAGAGCCGGTTAGCTTCTTCTGGATTATACTCCGCATAAGATTCAGCGAATTCCTCCTCGTAATAATCACATATGGGAAGAACTGCATATTGACGAGGAATTGCTTTTCCAAAGTAGATAGCCTCATTAATTTCCTCACGATTAATGCCCAGAGATAAAGCCCGACGAAATCTCACATCCCGGAATATATCTCGCAGGACAAGATCTTTCATATAGGTTTGATTGGGCTGAAAATAAACATCTGCTCCATAGGTGCTTTTCCACAGAATTACCCGAAAGTTGCCTTTTTCGGCATTTTCCATGTAAAGGGGATAATCCTTTAGGGCGGTCTCCTTGGCTGCCCAATCGACTTCACCAGTGGCTACTTTGGAGGCGACCATCTCCCTATCTTCAACCAGGGTAAGCAAAATCCCATCAATGTAAGGAAGTTGATTCCCCTCGGTATCCACTTTCCAGTAATAGGGATTCCTCTCTAAGGCCCAATATCCTGGCGTCTTCTCTTTAAGATAATATGGATTGACCACAGGAAGATCAGGATTGTCTAAGGGGACCCCAGAATCATTTTTGGTTCTTGCCCTAAAGAGCTCATACCAATGGTCAAAGCCACTTTCAGCTGCCATTTCCTGTAGTTCTTCCATGGGGACATAACGAGGGTGAAATTGCTTTAGATAGTGTTTGGGATAGAAGAAGGAACCTGGTAACCCCCGGTAATGGGCTAGCAATATGGTCGCAATTGGATAGGGCACAGCAAAGTGCATTTGAACTGTCCAATCATCTATCTTCTCCATCTCCATCAGCTCTCCCCCAGGAGAACAATCTCCTGGTTTAACTGGGGTAAGCTCATCATTTAAAGTTACATCCTCATACCAGAACATTATATCATCAGCCGTAAAGGGTGCTCCATCCGACCACTTCATCCCCTTGCGGAGAAATAAGGTTAAAGTTTTCGCATCTTCTGAGAACTCCCAGCCCTTGGCAATATTAGGCTCTACAGTTCTTAAATCAGGAGACATACGAAGCATAATGCTCTGCATATTGAAGGTATCACAATCATCGAAATCATTAGGTACAGGAGTAACCATATGGAGCGTCCCACCATACTGGCCAATCTCCTCCACTACCTCTACTACTAAGGGTTCCTCAGGAAGTCTTTCCTCTACTGGAGGAAGCTCTCCTGCGGCTACCTTCTCTTTAAGCATAGGAGCTTCATTGTACTCTACCGCTAATGCGGAAGTTACTCCTAACAGCAGACATATTACCCCACTTAATAAAACCACTGTTAATTTTCGTATCACCCGTTTTACCTCCTTTGTAAAATTAATTTTTTGGGATTGCCCTACCTTCTAATCGCTTTTTACATCTAAATGTAGAAGAACCACCTCCTTTATGCGAATATGAGCGAATTTATCTTAATTCCTATCTCGCTCTTTAAGCCTCCACGACCTCGAACCCCATCAGCTTACCGAGTTCCCCGATATCCTGAACGTAGTCGCCATAGACTAGAGCGAGGTGGTGACCAAAGTCCATCTCCTTGCGGAAGAGGTCAACAATGTCTCTGACCTTGATGTGGGCGCTGAGGATACAACCCACTTTGCTGAATCCACTACACCCCGCTAGCTCTCCCCTTACGACAAGCAGTTTCGTCCCTGTCGGGTCGAACCTCGCAAGTGTCACCGGACTCCCAACATCACGGGAGAAGTCATAGCGAGCCGTGGCTCCCCAGCCACTGACGGTGAAGTTCCTGATCTCGTAGGGCAAGACTGGTCCATCTATCCCCTTCATCTTCAGCCCGGGGACATCATGGTGCACAGCAATGATATTCCTTTCCCTGTCCACGGCATATGAGTTTCCCATATAAGCCGATTTCCTCGAGATATACATAAGCACCGTCATAGCCATCAGGACGCTTATGTCACCCTCGCAGGCTGATGGGAAGCCCTTGTCCTTGAGTAGTGTGTGGGTAAGACAGAAGGTGACCCTCCGCTCTTCCATAGTTCTCGTGGCGCAGATTTCAAAGCACGGGATGACAAAAGCGTTGCTCTCGTGCCTCTCCATAACGTTCTTCGCGGCTACGTAGAACTTTACCGACTGGAGCAAATCTTCCCTACTCATATGAACCCCATCAGCATCTTCGATAAGACTGTCAGTCAGCTTCTCCGACTCCTCCAGGCTGTTGCCAGAGAGACAGTCCATCTCATTTATAATATTCTCTGCGGGGATGCAGGTGTAGTCCACACCATACCGTCTCTTGAGTTCCTCCAAGTTATAGATGCCACTTACAACGCCCACGGAGATGATGTTCCCCTCGAGGGCTACAAGGAGCTTCGTCCTACGGATGGCTTTCCTCACTTGGAGCAGAGAGATGAAGCGGTTGAGGTCGTCAAAGTCGAGGAAGGCATAGCCTTCAAGCCCCTGAGCCCTAAGATAAGCGGTGACATCAACACTGGTAACCCATCCGATCATCCCCACAGGCTTCCCATAGCGTTGTCCGATGGTTATCGCGGGGCATTGTGGCAAGCCAGCGAGACTCATGAGGACCAGATCTGCATCATAGATGTCGGGCTCCAATTTCCTGAGCTCACTTTCAGGAATCACGAAATCGTCGCCCCACTCTATATAGACCGGCTC
>CAZSTA010000281.1:0-950 GCA_964609495.1 uncultured bacterium
TTCACGCGGGCATATAAGCTGAGGTCGTCTATTTAAAAGAGTTGGTTTATCACCAGGAATAGCTTCCATATCTCTCAAGAGCCAATCATTACTCTCAAGCTGGGCTCGAACCAGAAAAAGAATTTCTATACTCCCTGGAACAGGTTCCCCTGATAAAATACAAGAGGTGCCACTAATTTTTGGACTAGAAATAGTATCTTGATCCATTTCTAGTAATGTCAAGGGGATCTTGTATTTACAGGGGAATTTGGGATCTACTTCTCGCCAGAGCTCCTTTTGCTCTTTATCTATTTCAGATTGATAACGAGATGCATCGCGAGGGAGAATATATCTAGCCCAGCCATCTTCTTTGTAAAAGCTAACCTCTACCGCTTCAAGGAATGCTCCGGCGATAAAATCCGACGTTTCTGGGACGCCAGCACACACATCCTGACAAAGTTATGTTCCTCCTGCTCGAATACTACGGAAATTACCTAAAAGCCCTTTATCTCTCCAATACCCTACTTTTTCGTGAAGTTTTTGCATCAACTCGGGTGATAACCAGCGCAGACAGCTACTATCGATAATTAATGCTACGCCTGCACCTAATCGCACAGGTGTATTTATCACATCTTTGGCTTTTCTTTTGTTCAATTTTTCAATTTCCTCGGGGATTGCAGAGAATACATCTTTTCCTATTTTGGGGCGAATACCTTCGACAGTCCGCACACTATGCAACTTGGCTTCAACAGAGCCATTATCAAGGACTTTTGCTTTCAATTCACCAACAGCGTACATTTGCGTATCTCCTTATAAATTTGGCTAGCTATACAAACAAAATTGTTAAAATTGACCAACCCTCTTCCTCCTGAATAACCTGATAAGCGATCCGATAATTAAAATTGTCAAAGTAGTGAGAGTTATTATCAATCCTATCTTATAGGAGAGAGGATCATAGGCGAAACGAACCG
>CAZSTA010000281.1:960-3183 GCA_964609495.1 uncultured bacterium
CATAATTAGCTACATATATCTCGGCTTCTTTTCCATCTACGTATGCTTTCCATCCCGGATAATAGTTCTCACTTAGCACTAAAAAACTATCCTGATCTGATCTAGTTTTGAGGATGATCTCCTCAGGTAGATAACTTGAGATCTGGACGCTACTCTCATCGAAGGGAAAATCCCCCGCTGGAATCAAGGATGGCTTCTCCTCCAAGATCACATATCGAGTAGGATCGAAGTTGGCACTAAGCAATTCCTTGGCTACATCAGCCTTATCAGGCAATATCTTAGTGCGAGGAACGAGATAGGCTCGAGGCAAGCAATTCATATTTTCATACACTCTGACCAATCCCGAATTGATCTGCTCATAACCATCAATATATATACTCCTTAAGATGATGATATACTTCATGTTCAACAAATTGACCAGAGGGGAGGAGAAATTATCGAAGTTGAAGAAGTTCAAATCTCGGTCTAATTTTTCATCGCTAGGCAAAGCTCGATTATCTATGAGCCAGAGCAAATCCATATATCGCTTTATCGCCATAGGATTGTAGCCGATGACGTTCTGCTCACGATAGATCATTGCGGCGGTGTTATGAATTCCGAACAGCTCCCAACCCAGACTCCGATGAGTCAAAATTCTATAGGGTTTTGGTTTATCCTTCAGGAGTTCGAGGAAATCAAATTTCCTGGCGAGAACCTCCTTACCCGTAGATTGACCAGGGTTATATCCGATCCCAAAGAAGAAGAGATCAGTGATAAGTATAGCTAGGAAAGCGATCTTGATTATTAGATCGGGCAGCCATCCCTTCTCCTTCAATATAACGACTATTACTGTAGCAATATAAAATATTAAGGAGAGATTCATACTAAATATGACTGTTTCTACGTCTCGCATATAGAAGGGAGGGGAAGTTCGTAACTTCCAATTCGCCCAGATCACTAAGGCTATAATCGGGAGCGAAAGTATCATAAGCACCTTGGCGAGTAAGCTCAAGTGAGAGCGCTTCCACTCGATAACTAATCCCTCCATCGCCATCCCTAAAAGCACTGAGGTGGAGAAGGCAAGGATATAGGTGAAACGAGCGGGAACTCGGAAAGAATCATACTTGGGAAGTATATGATATAGAAGGGGATTGAGAGGTGTCGATTTTCCCAAGGCTAGCAAGATAGATACGATCGCCGTTGCGGTGAAGAAGTAAGTGTACATATTCCTCTTTCTAGCTAAGGCAAATAGTATCATCATCAGAGGAAGTATCCCCACGTAGCTCGTCATCTCCCAATAGTTCCAATCTCCCCAATATGGCCCTTTAACATGATTGCCAAAGAAGTCGGGAACGACCAATCCGATCAGGTTATGGAACTTCAAAGCGTAGGTATTGGCGAAATCCAGAGTCACTCCCTCAGCTCGAGGGGAGAGGGAGGAGTATTCCGCGCTAGGCAGAAATTGAACAGCCCCTATCCCGATCATCACTACTATAATTAACACCAACGCTACTATGGAGATAAGGATTTGATTCAGTCCTCCATCATTCCAGTGGAAGGAGATAAAACGCATAATGGTGTAGAAGACGAGCAATAAGCCGATATAGTAAGTCATCTGGCCGGAACTTCCCATAAGTTGTATCCCTAAGAATACCCCAGCTAAGATCGCATACCTCAACATCCTCTTCTGCCAGAATTTCTCATAGAAGAGCATAATTAGAGGCAACCAAGCGATAGTGCAAAGCATCGTGTAATGCCTAACGTGAACCACGAAGAATCCGCAGAACATAAAGCTTACTGCTCCCATAAGAGAGCTAAAGCGATTGAGCCTCAAAGTTCTCAAGAAGAAGTAGGTGAACAGTCCTATTAGAAAGAAGTGCAAAGCGACACTGACTGATAAAGCGGTATAGGTCGGCAGAATATAAAATAGAACGTTTATAGGATAGAAGATCGCCGCTTGAGGATCTGCTTGCAGGGGCTCTCCTCCGAACATATAAGGATTCCAGAGAGGGATATGCCCAGTTCTTACCACCTCGGAGATATAATTCCTGAGAGGATGGTAGAAGTTTGCTATATCCTCAAAGTGTAAGATCCTTCCTTGAAAGAGGATTGGCCAGAAGAAGATAAGGGTGAGAGCCAATAGGAATACTAATATAAGCGCATCTAATATCCACAGCCCATTCTCATCACTTACGGCTGAATTTCCTTCTCTAAGTTTAATGCTCATTGTTATCTCCTTACTAT
>CAZSTA010000282.1:0-3173 GCA_964609495.1 uncultured bacterium
GTTGTACTCAACTACAATAGGTACGCCTGTAGACCTATTTCTCACTGTTATACTGAGCGCTTTGAGTGGTTTGATCGTCGGGGAGATCACCGGGGGAGGAGAACTAAACTACATGTTAGTAGGTTTCATCGGGGGAGCAATCGGAATATACAGCGTTTCCAAGATCAGACAGATAACCCAATTAACGAAAGTTGGAGTAGCAGTTATTTCTGCTAATATCCTAGTGATCTTTGGTCTCGAACTATTAAGCCTTCGTTCTCCAGAGCAAGCCCTCTTGAATTCCCTATGGGGAGTACCCAGTGGATTGCTATCCACAGTGCTTACCGCTGGTAGCTTGCCCTTAATAGAGAATATCTTTCACATAACTACGAACTTCAAACTACTGGAGCTAGCTAGCCCAGCTCATCCCCTTTTGAAGAGGCTATTGTTGGAAGCCTCTGGCACCTATAGTCACAGTATAGTCATCGGAAATTTAGCGGAGACAGCTGCCGAGGCTGTAGGGGCTAATCCTCTTTTAGCCCGGGTTGGGGCTTATTATCACGATATAGGAAAGATAAAACGCCCCTATTTCTTCATCGAGAATCAAATAGGAGAGCAGCGCAATCCCCATAATAAGATATCTCCTACCCTAAGCTTCCTCACGATCTCCTCCCATGTGAAGGACGGCGTAGAGATGGCTTATAATTATCATCTCCCCGAATCTATAATCGATATCATAAGACAACATCATGGAACTAATTATAATGCCTATTTCTATAACAAGGCTCGTGATTATTCAGGTAAAGATCACCATCTCTCGCTCGATGATTTTCGCTATGAAGGACCTAAACCTCGGACGAAGGAAGCCGCGATAATTTTTCTGGCTGATTCGGTCGAGGCGGCTACTAGATCCTTATCTAAGCCCTCTCCTAGCCGTATTAGAGGGATGGTTCGGGAGATAATAAAGAGCAAAGTCGATGATGGACAACTAGATGAATGCGATCTCACCTTCCGAGATATAGATAAGATCAGCCAAAGCTTCGAGAGGATATTGATGGCTATGTTCCATGTCCGACTAGAGTATCCAAAGGTCTCGAAAGTTAAGAGTATATCCTCATATAACCCTAAAGTAGAGAAGGGGAGTAATGGTAGAGGTAATAATAAAGGATCTTCAGAAGAAGTTCGAGCTAGATCGCAAATCAACGAAAGAATTAATAAATGATATCTTGATCAGCGAAAATCCCGAGGCTGATGATATAGAGGTAAGCCTGGTTTTCACCGATGACAGCCATATCGAGAAACTCAACAAGCAATATCTAGGGAGAGAAGGGGCTACAGATGTTATCTCCTTCTATTTGGACGATGAACGAACCCCAGATGGCAAGCTTATCCTAGGCGATATAGTTATCTCAGTGGATACCGCCGAAAGGCAAGCCCAGGAGCAGGGTCACAGCTTTACAGAGGAGCTAGAGATGTTAATCGTTCATGGGATGCTTCATCTTCTGGGTTATGACCATGAGAAAAAGGAAACTTTTGCCGGTAACAAAACTCAAGCGAAAAGGAAACTTTTGCCTCAAATAGGACTCAAGGTAAAAAAGTTCCCTTTTAAAAAAGTTCCCTTTTCAGATGACGAGAGCGAGATATTTTGGTCCAAGCAAAACTCCCTTTTGAAAGCCTTCAAAACTAGGAAAAGATAAGCCTCTTCAATAAATTTCTTCCTCGGAAGACCTCCTTATAAGGTCTCCTTCCTAAGATAGCATCAGCTAAAATATCCCCGATATCCTTTCTCCTTTGGGCTAGATGAATAGCCCAGTTTAGAACTCTATGTCTATAGAATAATTTCTGAAAGCGGGCGGAAAGGTATAGATCGTCTCCATATTCCGCCCGCCATCTTTCCTCATAAGATAGGATATCACCAGCGATTATCGCCTGAGCGGCGCATCGTCCTCCCTTCATCGCAAAGTATATACCTTCCCCGGTAACGGCATTAACATGGGCCGCCGCATCTCCTATAAGAGCCCAATTATCTCCAGCGATAGGTATATCGAAGAAGGCTGGAACATCGGCCGCTGGCAAAAGCGCTCCATAAGGCTTTCTGATGAAGTCGGAGGGAAGTCTCCTCGCCGCAGGATGACGATCTAAAAATTCGTCCAATATCCTTAGCAGATGAGGGATGCCCACTTTAGACCCGATCCCCACCGATATCACTTTTGATTTAGGAAATATCCAGATGTAACCTAAGTAGCCTCCAGAAATACTGAAGTATATCTCCATTGAATTCTTGAACGAACTCTTTATATCATCAGGATCAGCAGGGATGTGATAACCAGTGCAGATAACCTTCGTAGCTTTAGGAAAAGGGGGGGCAGAGACCACCTTTCTAACCATAGATCTTGCCCCATCAGCTCCAATAATTAGATCGGATTCGATCGCCCTTTGCGGAGTGATTATAGTCCAATAAGCTCTCCCTCTATCTATAGCCGATACCCTCTCTGGAAAGAAACTCGCCTCTTGTTTTGCCTGCTCTAACAGATAACTATCGAATTCCTTCCTCATAATCAGAGCCGCATCCTGGGGAGTAGATATCTCTATATCCTCTCCAGCAGGACTCTCTAGGAGCAGATAATCGACTCTCCTCTCCAATAGGGAAGGGGGGATGACAAATTCTTCAAGAACCCGAGACGATAATGCTCCTCCGCAGGGCTTCTCTCGAGGATGAGAGCCATCGAATAAAGCTACTTTTATCCCAGCTCGTCCCAACTCATAGGCGCATATCGCTCCGGCTGGACCTCCTCCTACTATAGCAACCTCATATCGCTTCAAATCGTTTATCTCCCAATTGAGAAGCCAGCAGATTGTCTCGATAGATCATATTCACTCCGAGCTTGCATTATGCGCTGTGACATCCCCTTTACCTATTCTTCCCTCTCGACCTCGATGGTGCACTCTGCTACCAAGGCAGCAATTGCTCCTATTGCGGCCCAAATTGGAGCAACTAAGACTCCTACAGCCGCTACAGTTAAAGGAACCTCCATCAACGTCTTGCCCTCTTCGTTCTTAATGATAAGTCTCCTGATATTCCCCTCATGGAGTATGTTTTTGATCGTCTCCAGCACCTTGTTTCCAGAAACTTTGACCTCTTCCCTCTTAACCTTTTTCTCCTCTCCCATCTTTTTGCCTCCTTTTTAACTGGA
>CAZSTA010000283.1:0-3152 GCA_964609495.1 uncultured bacterium
AAGGGAGGGGGAAATCAAAGAGGACTAGCTGTCGGATCCTCGTATCCGACAGCTATCGCAGAATTTTAATCCAAAGGTAGATCTATCCTCTTACCAGTCTTTATCGAATCTAGACCAGCTTGAAGGACTTCCTGAGCATCTTTACTTATATAGGGACTGCAAGGTCCTTCAACCGGTTTATCCTCATCTAGGCAAGAGATGAAATATTCGGGACCATTGCTCCTTCCTTTGGGAAGAGGAGGAGCGGTTATGATCTCACCCTCTATATTATCCGCGGTGATCAGCTTGACCTTCCCGGGTTCCGGTATGACTATCGTGCCTTCGCTTCCAGCGATCAGAAGACCATAAGGCTCATGCCCGATCTGAGTCCAAGAGGCTTCGCAGACCCCCATCGCCTTATCGAACATAGCTAGGAGAATCGCATTATCATCAACGATGTCATAATCCTTGACCAGCCTTCCACCCATCGCTACTACGTTCTTCGCCTTGCCGAGTATCCAGCAGGAGATATCAGCTCCATAACAGCAGAAATCCATAAATGCACCAGCTCCGTTCTTCTCCTCATCATATAGCCACTCCCAGAAGTAGTTAGAGCAACCTATCTCCTTTGGCCCCCGATGACCGGCATGATATCTCACCTGATATATCTGCCCTATCCTTCCCGCCTTAGCTAGATCGTAAGCGTGTTGGATAGCAGGACTCCACGCGGTTGGCCAGTTGATCATAAGCTTGATATCGTGCTTCTCCGCCGCCACAATCATCCTCTTTGCTTGCTCGTAGGTAGCTGCCATCGGCTTCTCCAAGGCGATATGAACTCCCTTAGCCGCAGCCGCCTCGACTATATCGGCATGGCGATAGTTCTCCGCTCCAGCGAAGGCTAGATCAAGATCCTCCCTCTCCAGCATCTCATTATAATCAGCATACAGATTTTTGATGTCATACAGATCGCTGATCTTCTCCCGCAGAGGCTCATTCACATCCGCCGCCGCGACCAACTTCGCGGAGGGGTGTTCAGAGACACTTTTCAGTATTCCCCAAATGATATCATGCACTAATCCGATAACTCCAACTCGATATTCCTTTGCCATTATGTAAATCCTCCTTTATTTTAAGTGATTTTCAAATACTCATTAGTGAGTTCAAGATGTGATTTCCCCCTCACCCTATCCCTCTCCCACGAGGGGAGAGGGTTTCTTGAGAGAACTGCTTGCTCTTTTTATTTCCCCTCCCTTGATGGGAGGGGTTAGGGGAGGGTGATTTAAGATGAGTCCAAGACCTAAAAAGTAGATTTGATCTCGACCGTCTCCCCAGTCTCCGCCGAGCGATATCCTGCCAGCATTATCTCCACTACGTGACGTCCGTGTTGAGGTGTAGCCAAGGGCTTCTTCTTATTCAGGATGCAATCGATGAAGTGGCGATGAGCGATTCGCTGATGTTGAGAAGCTAGACTAGCCATTTGACCCCCTGCAGGCTCGAACCATCCCCCGGGATATTTCTTATTAGAATATATCTGCAATCTCCTTTCATTTGGATCCATATAGAGCGTCCCCATCGTGCCATAGATCGCCAATCCCTCTCGAGAGGCTTGTTGCGTCCAGCTAGTTTCGATACTGCCGATAACGCCGTTGGCGAACTGGAGTGTCAGGACTGCGTTATCCTCGACCTCGATCTCCTTATCCGTCCTACTCGTGAATCCGCTGACCTTCTTCGCTGGTCCAATTAGATCTGTTATCATACTGATGGCATATACTCCCATATCGAACAGCACTCCACCTTCCGCAACATCCTTGAGGAAGAACCAAGTCGTCTCTGGCTCCTCTCCAAACATAGCGAGGGTGGATTTGTAGTATGGATCTGGTCCGGAGTGAGCGATTCTGCTTCTCGCCATGCAGATATCGCCGAGGATATCATCCTCGAGCATCCTCTTGACCGTCTCATAGATAGGATAGTTACTGAAAGGCAACGCCATCACCGTAACATCTGACTTCTCTGCAACTTTTACCAGTTCATCTGCATCCTCCATCTTGGTCGCCATAGGCTTCTGGACAAGGGTATGTTTGCCCGCCTTTATCGCTTCGATGGCGATAGGTGAGTGAAGGGGATGATAGGTCGCTACAATTATAGCATCAATATCATCCATCTCCAGCAATTTCTTATAATCAGTGAACCAATCCTTGGCTCCGAACTTCTTTGCGGTCTCCTTTGCCCTCACCTCCCTTAGATCCGCAACCCCAATTAGTTCAGCTTCCCCTATCTCGGCTAGCTCGGGAAGATGAAACCAGTGGGCTATTCCTCCACAACCGATTATACCGACTCTGACTTTTTTCACAGACTGCCCCCCTTATCTTAATTGAATAACATATCACAAAGTATAGCACTATGAGAACAGGTCGTCAAATGAGATTCGAGCTATTCAGAAGCGAAATTATCCCTTGGTTATGATCTTAATAGCGTCTTCAGTCCTCTGAACTTGCGTTTTCGCCCCGATTTGCTTAAATATCTCTAACGCTTGTTGAAGATGCTCTAGCGCCTCTTCATTCTTCCCTAGAGCGCTATAGCTCGATCCAATATTAGCTAAGGCAGAAGCTTCTCCTTTCCTATATCCTATCTCTCTAGTTATATTTAACGCTTGTTGAAGATGTTCTAGCGCCTCTTCATTCTTCCCTAGAGCGCTATAGCTCGATCCAATATTAATTAAGGCAGAAGCTTCTCCCTTCCTATATCCTATCTCTCTAGTTATCTTTAACGCTTGTTGAAAATACTCTAGTGCCTTCTCACTCTCTCTTAGATCGCTATAGATTCGTCCGATCTTCCCTAACTCGTTCGCTTCTCCTTGTCTATATCCTATTTCTCTATATATCTTTAATGCTTCTTGAAAATACTCTAGTGCCTTCTCATCCTCTCCTAGATCGCTATAGATAGCTCCGATGTCCCCTAAATCAGAAGCTTCTCCTTGTCTATAGCCTATCTCTCTGTCTATCTTTAACGCCTCCTGAAAATACTCTAGCGCCTTCTCATTCTCTCCTAGATCGCTATAGAGAATTCCGATTTCCCCTAACTGAATAGCCTCTCCTTCTCTATATCCTATCTCTCTAGTTATCTTTAACGCCTCCTGAAAATACTCCAGCGCCTTCTCATTCTCTCCTAGATCG
>CAZSTA010000284.1:0-3111 GCA_964609495.1 uncultured bacterium
TATCATTCTCTCCTGTAGAATAATAGATATTACCGATGTTTCCTAAATCATCTGCTTCTCCTCGTCTACATCCTATCCCTCTATCTATCTTTAACGCTTCCTGATGATACTTTAGAGCCTTCCCACTCTTCCCTAGATCTTTATAAATTATCCCGATGTTTCCTAAGTCAGCAGCTTCTTCTCGTTTATATCCTAGCTCCCGATGAACCCCTAACGCTTCCTTATGATACTCCAGGGCCTTCTCCTTCTCCCCTAGATCGCCATAGATTAGCCCGATGTTACCTAATAACATTCCTCTATGTTCTAAACCCAGCTTTAACTCATTACAGAAATCTATCGCCTTGAGCATCTCATCTCTAAGGGATAATATAATCCCAAGATTGTATTTTGTCTCGCCTATTTTCCTCATACACTCAACGAATCCCTTTTTATCCTCCGCCTCCTCCAGATGTTGAGGCCAATATCTCAAAGCATCCAAATCCCGCTTGTTCTTCTCAAAGACTTGCTTATAACAGCTTGCTATGGTGCTATGCATCTCTTTGAGATCTTCGCCTTCCGATATCAGTCTTTCTTTCACATAATCGCTGAATATCTGGTGATAGAGCCTATATTTATCCCTTTCCTCTTTTCTCTTCTCAACTACTCGCTTGAGCTTGAAATCTTTAAATTGCTTGGCAACCGATCTTCGCTCTAATCCTGTCATCGTCGCTATAAAGGGGATATCCACATAGGTATATACACAGGAGAGATAATCGACTATCTTCACCTGCTCATCGTTCAGTTCCTCGTATAAATTACGCATCAACTTCCCGATATCAGACTCATTTATATAAGTAGGCAGTTCCTCAATTGCCTTCTCCAGATCCTTAGCTCCTCTCAACAACTTAACAACAGAGTCTATCACGATTGGATATCCTCGGGGATCTTCAGGACTCCCCACATATTTGTCGCACAAGGCACGTATCATATCTGGTATTAATCTGGATCCGATCGAAGAGGATCTAAACAGCTTGTAAATCTCATCATAGGTAAGCCATCCTAAGCTCTCGATCACTTTTAGGTTTAGAGCTTCCCGATGAAACTTAGAATCCTCGGCTATGACATCACCTTCTCGCTGGGCTATTACCATCTTAACATAATGGGGTGGTAATTTTTTAGCGATAGACCGAAGGTTCTCAAGATGTTCCTCCCCATCAAGTTTATCAAGTCTATCCACTGGATCTATAAAGAAGATAAGCCTTTGCTTGCCAATTCTCCTTTCCGCTAAGGCATCAAGGGCATCAATAAACCTTTCCCTTGGAGATCTTCTATCCTCATCAATCAAGGTAGCAAGCATTTTCCCCACAGGGATGATAGCAATTTTTTCTATCTCAAACGCCTTCAGAACTTCTTTCCACTCCCCTCTCCAGAAAAATTTACCCTTTCTGAAGTCAACTAACATCTTCAATAGATATTCTTCAGGTTTATCCGTAGAATTAATATCATCATAGAAGAAGATCCAATTATCATTTTCACTACTAGCGATATCCGCAAATTCCTGCAACAAGCGCGACTTGCCCATCCCTTGTCTTCCAATAACGAGCAACGTTCCGCTCCTATCATCCTCTAGGAACTTGCGGAATATCTCTATCTCCTTCTCTCGTCCTACGAACTTTAGCTCGGATTTGGACTTTGGATTGCTCATTGGGATTCCTCCTACTTTTTCTTCTGCGGAGAAAGGAGTCCGAAGAATTGGGCGATATTAACAACCACAATCTTATTATATCATAAGTGTAATATCTATTCAATAGCGAATCACAAAAATAGCGTCGAGGTCTTATGACCGCAACGCTAAATTTATAAGCATATATCTAAGAAATGATCATAATCGATCTATGAAGTTTACATAATCACCATTGATAGGAGATCGAAGCATCTACCAGCAATCCATCGTAGATATCCGCATATCTATTGATAACCTTAATGGCGATGACATTAGCGCCACTATTCAGATAATCGGAGATACCATAGCTCTCAGCATCAGCCCAAGATTGCCCTCGCCCTATATAGCTTCCATTCACGTATAACTCATATTCATTAACCGCGGTTACCTCTACAGTTCCTGATATCACCTTATAAGCTGGGATATCGAATTTCCGCCTGAAATAGTAATGATCTCCCGGCCCTATGATCACCTTAAATCTTGGATCCCATATCCATTGAGCCTTTGTATCCTCCATACCAATTATAGTTACATTAGAGGGAGGACTATTACTGCATATAGTAGCTCCATACCAACCCAAATCGTTAAAGTTGACATCCTCCCAACCACTGACCCCCCTATCGTAACATTTCCAATAGTAAGGTTCGCTGAGAATATCAAGGGGAAGATTGCCAGGGATCTCCAATTTGCACCCCGAGATATTAAGGACAACTAAAATTAAGAGCGATCCCGTCAAAATCGCCCTTATTCTTTTAAGCCTCATAGAGGACACCTCTTCTTAATAACGATTAAGAGTCTATCTAACTTAACCTAAGAAATACACCCGCAAAAGTTACATATTTTATGTTTCGAGATAAATTTCGAATCGAGGTTGATTTTACCCCTATAGAATGGTATAATAAGCTAAAATGGATGAGGATAAAGTAACTTCGGGAAAACTATATATCTGTTGCACCCCCATAGGGAATCTGGAGGATATCACCTTAAGGGCATTGCGAATCTTAAGAGAGGTGGATTTGATAGCCGCAGAAGATACTAGGCAGACGAGGAAATTGCTGAGTTATTATGATATCCATACTCCCCTAACTAGCTATCATCAGCACAATCAAAGGGAGAAGGGGAAGAAGCTATTAGCTCAGCTGGAGGATGGCAAAGATATCGCTTTGGTCTCCGATGCAGGGATGCCTGGCTTATCCGATCCTGGTTACGAGTTGATAAGAGAGGCTATAGAGAGAAATATCCCGCTGATCCCTATCCCTGGACCAACTGCCTCGATAACGAGTCTTGTCATCTCTGGTCTTCCCACCCTCCGCTTTGTATATGAAGGCTTTCTGCCTAATAAGAACAAGCTTAGAAGAGAGATACTAAAAAGGCTTCGTGGCGAGACGAGAACAATAATTATATTTGAA
>CAZSTA010000285.1:0-3096 GCA_964609495.1 uncultured bacterium
TAAGTGAGATAGAAGGTTTGGAGAAGTTGACCAATCTTCAAGAACTCGATCTACAAACGAATCCAATTGATATGGATGATGAAGCAAACCAAAAAGCTCTCGAGGAACTTGAAGAGCGAGGGGTTAAGTGTTTATTTAAGTGAGTAGGTCTTGAACTCACCTTAAAGGTCTTTACTTCGTAACCACCCTCCTCTAACCTCTCCCATCAAGGGAGGGGGAACTAAAGAGAGCAAGCTTAATCTGGATGTTCCCTCTCCCCTCATGGGAGAGGGCTAGGGTGAGGGGGAGATCGGTGAAATGGGGGGATAAAATGAGCTACTTAATAGGAATAGATCTTGGAACCTCCAGCCTTAAAACTATTCTGATAGATGAGGACGGTAAAGTCTTGGGAGAAGCCTCTGAGGAATATCCGATCGATACTCCGTTGCCCAATTGGGCAGAGCAAGATCCCGAAAGATGGTGGCGGGCTACTAAGAATACCTTGCGCAAGGTTCTAACAGATTCCGGAGTCGATAAGAATGAGATAAAGGGGATCAGCTTCTCCGGCCAGATGCATGGAACTGTATTAGTCGATAAGAACGGGAAACCATTACGCCCTTCTATTATCTGGTGTGATCAAAGAACTATAGAGGAGTGTGCTGAGATAGTCCAGAAGGTCGGAAGCGATAACCTGCTCAATATAGCTTGTAATCCAGCGGTAACAGGTTTTATGGGGCCAAGCGTCTTGTGGGTTAAGAAAAATGAACCAGAGATATATGATAGAATATACAAGATATTATCCCCCAAGGATTATCTTCGCTCGAAGCTTACGGGACGCTTAGCCGCCGAGGTTACCGATGGTTCGGCTACTCTCCTGTTGGACGTTAGAGAGAGGAGCTGGTCAAGGGATATTCTGAAGTCTCTTGATATCTCCGAAGATCTCCTTCCTGATATATTCGAATCTCCTGTTATATCGGGAAATGTATCTCGAATCGCGGCTGAGGAAACTGGGTTACCAGAGGGATTGCCAGTAGCTGGCGGGGGAGGAGATCAGGAGATGGGAGCGATAGGAAACGGAATCTTTGAACCAGGTAAAGCTTTAGTGACGATAGGGACGGGAGGACAGCTCTTCGCGGTCATCGAGGAGGTCAAGATCGATCCTTGGCAAAGGATACATATCTTTTGCCACGCTATCCCTGGAAGATGGCATGTTTTGGGAGCGATGCTCTGTGCAGGATTATCTTTGAGATGGTTCAGGGATAACCTTGGGGATATCGAGAAGAGGACAGGAGAGCTATCCGGTATAGACCCTTATGAGCTATTAGGGAAAGAAGCCGAGAAAGTAGGTGCCGGGAGCGAGGGTTTAATTTTCCTGCCTTATCTTATAGGGGAGCGCACTCCTCATCTCGATCCTAAGGCTAGGGGAGTATTCTTCGGTCTGACTCTGAGGCATACTAAGGCTCATCTGGTCCGAGCTATTATGGAGGGCGTTGTCTTTGGTTTAAGAGATGCCTTGGAGATATTCAAGGAGTTAGGGATATCCTTTACTCAAGTTGTGGCTTCGGGAGGAGGAGCGAGGAGTCCGCTCTGGAGGCAGATTCAAGCTGATATATTCGGAACTGAGTTAGTTACCGTGAATGTTAGGGAGCAGGCGGCTTATGGGGCGGCGCTATTAGCTGGAGTAGGTGTGGGAGTATATGATAGTGTTAAAGAGGCTTGTGAGAGGACGATAAAGATCGCTAGTCATACTTACCCTATAGAGAAAAATGTCGAACTGTATGAGGAATATTATCAACTTTACAGAGCTTTATATCTTCATCTCAAATCCGATTTTGATAGAGTAGCAGAGATATCGGAGGTGAGTTAGATGGAGTTTGTGGATGAGAAGATAAAGGTTGATAAAGAAGGCGGATTACCCGTCTCCTTTATATGGCGAGGAAGTGAATATAAGATCAGTAGAATCAGAGATAACTTTCAGGATTATGATCTCCGCCAGAATTGGCGATTGAGGCGTCATCGCACTTGCTATGTAGTGGAGACCGAAGAGGGAAGTGTATTCGATATATATCTTGATAGAGGCGCTCGAGAACCAACGTGGATATTATATAGAAAGATCAAGTGATGGGGGGTGATAACTTTTATGAAATGTCTAGGTATATTTGGCTCACCAGAAGCGCTTTGGGAGAAGAGTCTTGCTATAGGAGATATTGGAGGGAATGCGGTATTTGTAGGAGCTGGAGAACTAAGCGATGAACTCATAGAGAAGTGCCATGATCAATCCGCGAGGGTTTTTTCTGAGATAAGTGTCTTCGCCAATTACAGTTTAACGGAGGAATACCCCGAATTATGGCCAGTAGATGAGAAAGGAGAGAAGGTAACTCCACCATCGGAGGGATATTTGGGAATGTGTCCCAGCCAAGAATGGTATAGAGATGATCTGCTGAAGAAGATAGCTGACTACATCTCTAGATACGAAGTGGATGGATTATGGCTCGATTTTATAAGATATCATACTCGCTGGGAGCTTCCAATCCCGAAGCTTCAGAATACCTGCTTCTGTCCCACTTGCCTAGCTAAGTTCAGCGAGGGTAATGATATGGAACTACCTGGGAATACAATCGCTGAGAAGGCTCGATATATCTTAACCGAACATTCCGCGACTTGGGTCGATTGGAAGTGCAGACAGATAACTGATTTTGTGGCTGAGATCAAGGATACTCTCCGCAATAGTAGAGAGGATGCTATCTTGGGTATCTTCGCGGTTCCCTGGAGGGAAGAGGATTTTGATGATGCGATTCACAAGATTATAGCTCAGGATTTTGTCGCCTTAGCTCCTTATGTAGATGTCTTCTCTCCGATGGTCTATCACGGATTATGTGGTAAGCATACAGATTGGATCGGAGAGATAACAACTTATATGAAGGAGAAGACTAATAAGGAGGTCTGGCCTATCGTTCAAGCTATGGATGAACCGGAGGAGATGAGGCCGGGTGAATTAAAAGAGGCGCTTCAAATAGGACTAGAGGCTAGCTCAACTGGAGTTATGTTCTTTACTATCAATCACGTAGTAGCTAGTGAGAGGAAGTTAGAGGAAGTAAGGGAGGTTTATAAAGGGGG
>CAZSTA010000286.1:0-3081 GCA_964609495.1 uncultured bacterium
CCTTAGATAAAGGAAACTTTTGCCGGTAACAAAACTCAAGGTTCAAAAGTTTCCTTATGGGAGAGGGATAGGGGAGGGGGAATTATATCTTGAACCCATTAATAAAAAGTAAGGATATGATACTTCGATTATCTGCTCAAAGACCAGAGGGCAGAAGATTTCTCTATTAGGTTAAAGCGAGGTAGATAGAAAATGGAGCTAATAAACTCTGCCCGTCTCAAATCCGATGAGCATGAGTATATCGATTTCTTTCCCCCTGGTTATGAGATCGGGCGCACTAAGTATATAATCATAACGGGAGGGGTTATGTCAGGGGTAGGGAAAGGAGTATTTAACGCTTCCTTATCCCATCTCTTACAGGTTTATGGTTATACCGTATCGCCGATAAAGATCGATGGTTATCTCAATCAGGATGCTGGGACTCTGAATCCTTATCGGCACGGAGAGGTCTTCGTCCTCGATGATGGAACGGAGTGTGATATGGATCTGGGGACTTATGAGAGGTTCTTGGATACCGATCTGAATCGGAAAAACTATATAACCTCGGGGCAGGTATACGCGCTGATCATAGAAAAGGAGCGAAGAGGAGATTATTTAGGGCGTGATGTCCTCGTCATTCCCCATGTTACTGGGGAGATAAAGTATCTATTACGAGGCAAGGCGATGGAGAAGCCTTATGATATTATCCTAGTCGAGATAGGAGGAACGATAGGAGATATAGAGAACCTCCACTTTGTAGAAGCCGCTCGTCAGATGGCTTATGAGGAGGGCAAGCGAAATTTTATGTTTGTTCACCTGACACCTGTTCTCTACTCCGAGGCTAGCGGAGAACAGAAATCCAAACCCACTCAGCACAGCGTCAAGCGTCTGCTGGAGATAGGAGTCCAGCCCGACCTTATCGTCTGTCGCTCGAAGGAGAAGTTAAGAAGAGGTGTCAAGGAGAAGATAAGCCTCTATTGTAACATTCCAGTAGAGAATGTTATCTCCAGCCCTCAGATGTCCTCGATCTACACTCTTCCCCAATTTCTCGATGAACAGAATGTTATTGGTATCACAACCGATATCTTAAGTTTACCTAAGAGGGAAGAGCCAAAGGATAAACCCTTCTCTAGATATGTGAATTATATGAGTTGCTCTCACAGAAAAATACCTATTGCTATAACTGGTAAATATACCACTGTTAAGGATTCCTACATTAGTATTACAAACGCCTTAGAGCATGTGGAACCCTTCGAGGATATCGAGGTGGATATTAAGTGGATCGATACCTCGAATGTAGAGGATGAAGATATCGCAGATCAGATGGAGGGGATCAAGGGACTCATCGTTCCTGGTGGATTCGGGGTTAGAGGCGCAGAAGGCAAAATCAAGTTTATAAACTACGCCAGAGTCCACAATCTACCTTATCTGGGATTGTGCTATGGCTTTCAATTGGCAGTTGTAGAATTCGTTCGGAATGTATGTGGAATCAAAGATGCCTGCTCAACCGAATTAGATCCCGATACCACCTGCCCGGTGATCTATCTGCTTCCTGCTCAGCGCGATGTTGCTGGCATGGGAGGGAGTATGAGGTTGGGAGGACACGATGTATCGGTAAAAGAGGGGACTCTGGCTCATAAACTTTATGATTCTCGCTCTTTGGTCCGAGAGAGATTCAGGCATAGATATGAATTAAACGTTGATTATCAGAAGATGATAGAGGAGAAGGGAGTGGTCTTCTCGGGGATGACTCCTGATGGGAAGATTATGCAGATATTAGAATTACCCGATCATAAATTCTTTATTGGCACTCAATTCCATCCCGAATATACCTCTAGGCCACTTCATCCTCATCCCTTCTTCTGGGGATTCATAAGAGCGGCAAAGGAGTATTGAGTAATGAAAGTCGAGATCATCGCCCACACCCCGGAACCATTGAAGGTGGTTTATACTGCCGCTCGTGCCTGTTACTCGACAAGCGGCCCCCAAGCTATATTCGAGACCGAGATCGCGGAGGATAGGATGGTGGAGTTAGTGCGGAAGGTGATAGAGCGGGGTCATACCTCGATCCTAGAGCATGTAAGCTTCACCTTCGCAGTAGAGGGTATATCTCGCAGTTGCTCTCATCAACTTGTTCGCCATCGTATAGCTTCTTATTCCCAGCAGAGTCAACGCAGGTGTAGTTTTGAGAAGGGGTCGGAGTATGTAACTCCTCCTTCGATAGCCTCTGATCCCGAGGCACTGGAGATATTTCAGGATAATATCTCCCTTTTACATAAAGCGTATAAAACGTTGTTAGAATTGGAGATTCCCTCTGAGGATGCTCGTTTTCTCCTTCCCAATGCCGCGACGACTAACATAGTTGTTTCGATGAACGCTAGAGAGCTTCATCACTTCTTCCGTCTGCGCTGTTGCTATCGAGCCCAGTGGGAGATAAGGGGCTTAGCTTGGAAAATGCTGGAAGAGGTGAGGGAAATAGTAGCTCCTCTCTTCGAGAAAGCTGGTCCTGCTTGCGTCAGTGAAGAGTGCAAGGAGGATTGGCCTGAATGTCCGATGCTCAGACAGAAACTTTAGAGGAAGCGAAGTGAGTCTTGTGGCTGAGGATGATATTAACGAAACTGAGAGATCTCGTCCTGAAGGGGCTACTCTGGTAATGGTGACTAGATTACCCTTCAGAGGGGAAGAGATAAGGATTTATATGATCGACTACTGGCTCGTTGTGGTCTGTCTGGCTGAGTTCGATAGAAATTGGCGGAGTATGATTGAGTATATCGAGGCTAACAGGGATAAGATCCCAGATGCGGAGAGGAAACTGAGGAGAGCCGAGTATCTTTCGGGGATATTTCGGACTATTGATGATATGCGGAATTTGTTTGAGGTTACGGAGGAGCCAACAGAGGATACTTGCGATGAGGCGATGGATTCCTTTTTGAAGCAGGAGATCGCTTATGTAGATGAGCTTGGATAAGCTTCTCCCATAGGTAGTTTCAAATATTCGCTAGTGAGTTCAAGATATAGTTCCCCCTCACCCTCCTCCTAACCCCCTCCCATCGAGGGGGGAGCTAAAGGACTTTAGTTCAATCTCAGTGTTCCCTCTCCCCT
>CAZSTA010000287.1:0-2968 GCA_964609495.1 uncultured bacterium
TCGCCCCCTACGTATTACCGCGGCTGCTGGCACGTAGTTAGCCGGGGCTTCCTCTAGCGGTACCGTCATTTTTTTTCGTCCCGCTTGACAGGGCTTTACAACCCGAAGGCCTTCATCACCCACGCGGCGTCGCTGCATCTGGCTTTCGCCCATTGTGCAATATTCCGACTTGCTGCCTCCCGTAGGAGTCTGGGCCGTATCTCAATCCCAATATGGCTGATCATCCTCTCAAACCAGCTACCCATCGTAGCCTTGGTAGGCCATCACCCTACCAACTAGCTAATAAGACGCAAGCCCCTCCTTTAGCGGCCTAAGCCTTTACTCACCCCACCTTATAGCAGAGCGACCACATTCGGTATTAGCATCCCTTTCGAGATGTTATCCCCAACTAAAGGGCAGGTTACTTACGCGTTACTCACCCGTCCGCCGCTAGAAGGTCGGAACAGTCTCCGTAGCAAGCTACTTCAACTGCCCCCTCCTTCCCGCTCGACTCACATCGTTCAAACACGCCGCCAGCGTTCGTCCTGAGCCAGGATCAAACTCTCCGAAGTATGTTGAAGGCTTTCAATCACAGGCGAACCTGTGATATCGAGCCGACAACTCAGGTTCAATCAACTATAGACAAGAGCCACCTTACTTAGGTAAACTTCAGCACATTATTCGACTTTCAAAGACCTTCATCTGCTACCTTATAGTATATCACAAATTTCCTAATTTGTCAAGTGTTTTTTAATCCAGCTTCGTATTCTAATATATTATTATATCATATCTTTTTTTATTTGTCAAGTCTTTTTTCGCAATTTTGTTGAAAAATTTCTTATCCGCTTCTGAGTGATGCAGATGGTATTATAACATAGAGTTTTCAATTTGTCAAGTCTTTTTTCGCAATTTTGTTGAAAAATTTCTTATCCGCTTCTGAGTGATGCAAATGGTATTATAACATAGAGTTTTCAATTTGTCAAGAGATTTTTAGGAAATCTAAGCATGTAAAAGTTCGGCTAGCAGATTTTTAAGGAGAATTTCTAATAAAATTCCTCTGGAGATGATGATTAGGAATAAATATCCTCATATATATCACTCCGAAGATCATCAATAAATACATTCGGAGAGAGCATTTACATTTCATAGACCTCCGAAGTAAAAATTATTTATGCTCTATTATCAGATATTGATCTATTCCCAGTCCGAAGTTTTACATGCTTCCCGACTATCAAAATGTGTTGAATAACTCGCAAAAATATGATAAGATAAAGAGGAGAGGGGAAGGGATGGATCGAGGTTATCAGAGGATTATCTTGCTATCCCCCAAAAGCTACTATTCGTAACACTACAAGCCAACTATCACTGGAGGCTAAAATATGACAACATCTCATAATGACCTACTCGATGAAGCTGAGATCGCCGAATTATCCGCAAAGTATGGAACTCCCAAAAGGCTAGCCTGTGCTTTGTTATCATCCGAGTTGAAAGCATTGGAGTTTAATGAGAGGCGAAGAGGCGAGGTTGTATTCCCTATCTTCCGCGAGGATAGGATATTAACTATAACTAAGGATTTCTATCCGAAGGGAGTTTATCGCCTCCCCTCAGGTGGTATTCATATGGGGGAGAGGATTAAAGAGGCGCTTCATCGAGAGGTGCGGGAGGAAACAGGGCTAGAAATCGTATCCGCTAGATTCCTGGGGATAATAACCTATTATGATGGGGGGATCCTCCTCTACGTCTCCTATTTATTCGCCATAGATGGAAGCAAAGGCGAACTCGCCCCTGAAGATGAGGATGAAGGGATAATAGATTATCGCTGGGTATCAATAGAAGAGCTAGAGAGGATAGCTCAACATCTGGCTGATCTGGAGGATGATTGGAACAATTGGGGACGCTTCAGAGCAATTGTGCATAAGTTTTTATATGAGATATTGAGCATAGAGAGGTGATAAGATGAACTCGAAGGAGAGGGTATTAACCGCTATCAGGCATGAGGAGCCAGATAGGGTCCCGATTAATATCTGGATGCTCAGGGAAGATATGCAGGAGAGAGTTATCGAGAGATACGGCAGTATGGACGAGTTCTATAAAGCCCTGGATATTGATTTATTTATGGCAATAACTCCCCCTCCTAATAAGAACAACTTGCTTTTTATGGAGGAGAGGATGACGATGACTTTGGATGAGATCAGCGATGACGATTTCCTCGATCCTGATGATGAGAGGTTGTATATTGAGGTCAAGCAATTAGTCGAGGAGTGGGGAGAGGATAAGGCAGTTCTAGCCCACGTTTGGGGAGTTGTGGAATCAGCTTATAGCTTTATGGGGATCCAGAATACCCTATATAATATGGCGGCTCGACCGGAGGAGATAAAGGTGCTATTCAAGAAGTTGAGCGATTGGTCAGCTAGGGTGGCGGATAATGTGACCGAGCTAGGAATCGATGTTCTGCACATCAGTGGAGATGCGGGAATGAATACCGGCTGTCTCTTCAGCCCAAAGGCTTGGTGGGAATTTGTGTATCCCAACGATAAGGTGATAATAGAGGTGGGTAAGAGGAAAGGATTCCCCATATCTATGCATAGTTGTGGGAATATAAATGATGTCTTAGACGGAGTTGTCAAGATGGGAGTCGATCTACTTCACCCAGTTCAAACCTCCGCGGGGATGAATCCCGCTTATGTGAAGAAGGAATATGGATTGGCGGTTCACGGAGGATTAGAGATCAGATATATCCTTCCTCGCGCTCCTATAGATGAACTCATAGACACCGTTAAGAATTGGTTCGAGGTGCTAAAACCGGGAGGTGGTTTCATCTTCAATACCGAACATACGGTCCAGCCCGATACCACCTTGGACAGGGTTGAGATAGCCTATGAAACCGCCTTGAAATACGCGAAATATTGATAATAGAGGATAAAAAGTTGAGGATAGAGAATGAGTTCTCTTATTCGATCTTCAATTTTCAAGTAGAGGGGGAATGAAG
>CAZSTA010000288.1:0-2913 GCA_964609495.1 uncultured bacterium
AACAACCTCCTCATATAATTTCCCTCTCACCCTTATCCCTCTCCCACCAGGGGAAAGAGACCAGCAAGGTGGAGAGGGATTGGGGATAACGAACTCATCGATCAGGGCCTGGGGAGAGAAGGGTGGTGCTATCCTCACACATCCTCACTCTTCCCAGAGCCATATACATAGTGGTATGATAACCCTTATCTAGATCTTCAGCGTTTAACTCCTTCATTATCCTGCTTATAGTTATGTAAACATAGGTGGTAAAGCTCCATCGGATGGTGGACGAAAGGGGGATCATCGAACATATCCAGGAAGATATCATCTAACATCTTCTCCTTATCATAATATTGTTCCTTTATATTCATTATTATCCTATCCCCGTCAGATTAACTTAATTCCAGATAAGGATTGCCTCAACTGTCCCACTAATTCTTTGCCTCTTCTCTTCTCTTCAGCCGTAAAGAAGCCAGTTATATAAAGGAGGAGGGGATAGAGCATTAAAAGTAATATTTTATATATTACAGATAAGGCCAGCGAGGAAGAGAGGGGATACAGACCGATTATATATATCGCTAATCCAACTGCTATTATCTTGGTTATCCTTATAAGCTCGTAGGAGACATAGTAGAATCTCCCTGAGATAAGGAACATCATAAGCGCCATAATAAAGTAGGATAAAACCGTGGCGACCGCGGCTCCTATCATCCCATATTCGGGTATTAAGATAAAGTTCAGGATCAAATTAGATATCGCGGCTATAATCATAATAAGTGGATAATAGATCGTCTTCCTCTTTAAGTTAACTCCAACTGATAAGATCGATACAGTTCCGTAGAGAAGGTATGATATCGCTATTAAGCCCACTACTCTATAAGCAGACCAGTAGGAGGGGTTAAGGGCCATTATCCTTATGATCTCCTTAGCTAAGAGCGATATCCCTAGACAGATGAAACCGGCAAGCAGGACGAAATAGGTCATCAATCGAGAATATATCTGAGGGGCATCATCTCTCTTAGCTATGGAGAACATAATGGTGGGCCAAGTGAGGGAAAATGGCCCGCTAACCAATATCGCCATCAATCTCCCAAATTGATACCCTAAAGAGTATAATCCCACTTCGGATAGATCGGTCATACGTTGGAGGAAGAAGCGGTCGGATAAGGTCAATATCCAACTAGCCAGAGCCGCTGGAATCAGAGGTAGCCCAAACTTTAACATCCCCTTTAGATCTTCGAGCGATAGAGTGAGTTTGATATCTTTGAACAGAAAGGGAATGATGAAGAGGCATAGCAAAGCAGGGGCGATTAGCTCTCCCCATAGCACTCCAGATACGCCTTTTCTCAAATATGCGACCAGATATATAATTAGGAGTAAGCTCAGTATCAGTTTGAGCACTGATAAGAAGGTGTATCTTTTAGATTCCTCCCTAGCTCTCAATACCGCCAAGGGAACTTTAAGCACAGTCTCGAAAGCTACTGCTAGGGCTACTAATTTGAGGAATAGAGAATAATCACTCTTAGCGAAGAGTGGATATTTATCGCTAGCGAATATCAGAGGGGAAAGAAGGGATGAAGTGATTATGAGCAGAGAGGTGAGGAGCGAAGATACTATCACCAGAAGAATAAAAGCGGTGCTAACCACAGCCTTTCTATCCTCGAGATCATCATAATCGAAGTAGAATCTGAAGAGAGCTGATCCTATCCCTAATCCGAAGATTATAGTTAGGATCGAGGCGACTATTCGGGCTGTGGCTAGAACCCCGTATTCGTCAACTCCTAAGTAGCGAGTATAAACTGGGATTAAGAAGAAGCTCGCTATGTTACCTAAAAGTGCTCCTCCACCATATATAGCGGAGTGCTTGAACACGCGCTTGAATTGATCGAACATACTTATACTACCCTATTCGCTTAACCCAGATAGGAGAGGACCAAGCTGTTTCACCATCAATTTGGCGCACCCTCATATAATAGTAGCTGATACTGGGGGTGTCGTTCTCGTCTTTGAGGGTAATAGAGCCCTCCATACCATTAGGGCGAAAGGCGTAGAAGATTTGGTTATCTTTGATGATCTCTATAGTATATAGTCTATTAGTTCCCGCCGCCTCCGCGTAGATCTTTATTGGCTGTCCCCTCTCAGCCTCTAGCTCACTGCCCATAGGATTCCCGTCTATCGTGAAATTGAGGTATATCCTCTCTCCAGTAGTAGCGTAGCAACGACGAGTGCGAATAGCCTCTAGGATAGCCCGGCGCGATAGTTCCTCGGTCAGCACCGCAACATATCCAGCTCGATATTGGAAGTGGGAACAGTTCAAGTTCCCCGGATACTCCTGTAATTTGATGTCTTGACCGGTAAAAGCTTGATGGTAATCGCTGGAGGCTATCGCTCCAAACTTATATCCTTTAGCTAGCGCGTCTTGATAAAAGCTACCGGGGGTCTGATCGACAAGACGACGCGGATTATCGAGGTATTCCGAACATCCATGAGCGGAGTATATCTCAACGACTGGCGTGAACTCCTGCTCGAAGGGGGACCAAGCGGTGAGCTTCAGATTATTCGCCCCATAACCAGTATGGTGAGGAACAATGATGAGATTGAACTTCTTTGCCAGTTTCCACAGTTCCCTCCCATCCTCTCCCCTAGTGGGAACGAGAGGAACATCAGGAGACTCACAATAGACATTCATATGAGCGTGATCGCCCTCGGGAGTGGCTATTCCAGGCTCATAGCCGAGGAGAGTGGCGAAATGGGGAGGATCATCATATTCGCTCGCCTTCCTTTTCGTTATCTCCCACTTCTCCTTCCCGAAATCGCCCTCGTTATAATTTATGTGATCTACGGTGGAGGCGAAATCGAGACAAGCTACATATCTGGCGTGCTGATAGTGTTCATCTATGCTCCCATTCCCATCGGATAACTCAGTATGCC
>CAZSTA010000289.1:0-2888 GCA_964609495.1 uncultured bacterium
CTCTATTGCCGGCAAAAGTTTCCTTTTTTATACGGAGGAGGAAATTAAGCGGTTTTGTTTTTGGTATAGATATTGAAATTAGATACTGCTTGTGGTAAAATAGACCTGGGGACTCATAGCTAACTAGTTATGAGCTATTTGTATCTGTTACTAGCAAGGATAGCGATTGTCAATTGATTTTTGAGTAGAGCAAAGGAGGTTTTATATACCCAATGAAATTAGGATTCGATACTTATAGCTACCGCCTCGCCAAATTAGATGTCTTCGGCTTCCTCGAGGCGGCGAAGGAGCTAGGTCTAGATGGAGTTATGTATTCTGGTATGGATGGTTTCAAGAGCCTTGAGGAGCCCTATGTCTTGAAGGTGCGCCACAAGGCGGAGGAGATGAACCTCTACGTTGAAGCTGGAATGAACAGCTATTATGATATATCGAAATGGGAGAAAACTCCCGCCCTTAAAGATGATCTCAACTACTGGGTGTGGAGGCTGGAGAAGATGCTCAAGGTGGCGCATACTCTTGGCTCCCCAGTATTGCGCACCTTCCTCGGTCATATCTATAATCGTCTCGCCTCAACTCCTATCTCCGAACAGATAGAGAAAGCTATCGCTATCCTGAAGAAAGCCGCTCCTATTGCGGAAGGACAGGGAGTAAAGATTGGGCTGGAGAATCATTGCGACCTCACCTCTAAGGAGATGCTCACTATAATCGAAGAGGTCGATAGCGAATATGTGCGAGTATGCCTCGATACTGGCAATCCCCTAACAGTTATGGAGAACCCGGTATATGCGACTGAGATACTTGCCCCTTATACCTGCTGCACTCATTTTAAGGACGCGGCTCTTCAGATGACGGAGGAGGGTTTGGAGATCGTGAGCACTCCTTTAGGAAAGGGAAACGTCGATCTGGTCAAGATAACCAAGATACTGAAGGATAAATGCGCTGATATTAACCTAAGTATGGAAGTGCATAGTGAGGTCACTTTCCCTGGGAAAGTCATATTTGATGAGAGCTTCTGGAGAGCATTTCCCACCACAACCCCTTATGACCTGTCTCTGATGCTCTCTATGGTCTGGAAAGGAGCGAAGAAGCCAGCCCTTATGGAGGACATTCTACTAATGGATGAGGCAGAAGAAGGAGAATTAAGGAAACAGGAGTTTGAACACCTCAAGATAAGCACTAAATATGCTAGAGAAGAGCTAGGGATTGGAAAGTAAGAATTATCTATCTGATTTCCAACTTTCAACTCAGGGAGGTGAGAAGGGGACTCTTTAGATATTATTTCGATCAGTTCCAGATAATTATCACTAAAAAGGGGGGAAAGTAAATGGCAGAAAAGAGAGAAACAAAAGCCCTGGAGATAGGAGAAGCCAAATCTTTGAAGGCGGATATCAAGTTCGGTTTAGGTAAACTTAAGATAGGTGTGGGAGCAGGAGATAAGCTCTGTCTCGGGGATTTTAGCTATGATGATCGCTGGATCACGCCAGAAGTGGAGTATAAGGAAGCGGAGGGAGTGGGAAAACTGACGGTATCCCATAAGGGTGATCCTCTCGACTGGATAAGCATTGCTTTAACTGAGATCTCTAAGGATATTATTAAGTGGGATTTAAGATTCACCGATCAAATTCCCATAGACTTAACGCTCAATATGGGGGCTAATGATTGTGATGTAGATCTGACTAGCCTAAAGATCTCTGCTCTGGAGATGAATATAGGAGCTACTGATATGGACCTCTGGTTCAACGAGCCAAACGAGATTGAACTGAAGAGCATCAAAGTGCGAGCTGGAGCAGCCGATCTAGTGATGAAAGGTCTGGGGAATGCTAATATGGATGCTTTTGAGTTTCAAGGTGGAGCGGGAGATTTCAAATTGGATTTCTCCGGGGATCTCAAGGGGGAAGTGAAAACGAAGTTTAGCATGGGGGTTGGCAAGCTCGACCTCCAGGTGCCAAAAAGCCTTGGGGTAAGGATAAAGGTAACGTCCTTTCTTGGAGATCTCAATATGCCGGGGTTAAATAAGGTGGATGGTACTGCGGTAAGCGAGAATTACGATACCGCGGAAGGAAAGCTCGATATCGATCTTGATATGGGCTTGGGGCAGTTCAACTTCAAGTTCATCGAAGCCTAACTTTAATGGTATGCTCATAGTCGCCAACTACTTAAAGTTGGCGACTATCTGTCTTTAATTCAATCTGGGGAGGAGGATCGATGAGCGATCTGAAGATATTAGGGATAAGTGGTAGTCCTAGAAAAGGGAGAAATACCGACTATTGCGTTAAGGAAGCACTGAAGGTGGTCGAAGAGGAGGGTTTAGAGCCTCAATTCTTGAGCTTAGCCGATAAGGAAATCAAGCCTTGTACCTCCTGTTGGGTCTGTCGAGAGAAGAAGGAATGTAATATAAGGGATGATATGGACGAGATTATCCCTAGGCTGGAGGAGAGCGCGGGTATAATAATTGCATCACCGGTATATATGGGTTTAATGAGTGCTTCTCTGAGAGCGATGATGGAGAGGGCTCTGGTCACCAGAATGCGCGATTTTAGTCTGCATAATAAGGTAGGTGGAGCGATAGCGATAGGTGGTGGTCGCAACGGAGGGCAGGAATATACGATTCACGGAATACACAATTGGTTTATGCAAGTGGATATGATCGTAGTCGGCGATGGGAAACCTGAAGGGCATTATGGGGGAATGGTATGGTTAGCTGGGAAGGATGCTGAGCACGATGAGGACGGATTGAGGACGGTCAGAAGTGTGGCTAGAAGGGTGGTGGAGGTAGCAAAGCTGATCTGGGGGAATAGATAAATATATTGAAACTACTCCTAAATTCAGCTAAGCACGTGAACATCGGCGTGCTACGAGATTTTGGTTTGAACTCCCCTAATCCACCC
>CAZSTA010000290.1:0-2888 GCA_964609495.1 uncultured bacterium
CCTTGACCGCAACCGATAGTGGAGGTGCTAAAGGGACCGCGACGGTTAATATAAGCGTCAGTATGGCTCCTCTTGTCTCTCCTGGTCCTGCTCCAACAGGATTGGATTGGGATGGGCAATACCTCTGGAATGCGGATGCGAATGATAAGAAGATATACAAGATCGATATCTATGAGGGAAAAGCAGTAGCGGAAATCCCTACTCCAGGGGCGAGTCCGAGAGGATTGGCTTGGGATGGTGCTTATCTTTGGAATGTCGATCTGATAACGCAGAAGATCCATAAGCTCAATCCCACCAATGGAACGGTAATCAAGACTATCTCCTCCCCTGAGGTATCTCCTACTGGTCTAGCTTGGGATGGCGCTTATCTTTGGAACGCTGATTCCTATTCGGGAAAGGTATATAAGATAGATCCCTCTAATGGCTCAGTAGTTAAATCTTTCACCCTGCCTGGTATCTCTTGTGAGGGATTAGGCTGGGGAGGGGGATATCTTTGGAGTTCCGATGTGTCAGGAAAAAAGATCTATAAGATAAATCCTGTGAGTGGCACAGTTGTCAAATTCCTTCCCTCGCCTGGTTCAACACCTCAGGATCTAGCTTATGATGGGACTTTCTTGTGGAATGCTGATTGGAGCGATGCACTGCTCTATAATATAACGCCTTGAGAATGAGGATAATTTACTTCTTGGAGTATATTATCAGAAAAAGGGGGTAAATTATCCACTCTAGAATCTACCGAAACTTTTTCTCTAAATTTGAAGTAATATAGGTGGTTTAGGTATTAAGTTATTAGGATAAAAATACAAGGAGGAAAGGATGAAAAGAATCTCTATTTATGCAGCGGCAGGTTTACTTCTACTCTCAATGCTTACTTTGTGGGGCGTTGGATGTAAGCAGGTAACTGTAGAGCCATCGGTCGATGTTAGGGATATTCACAGCCTAGCGGTGTTGCCCTTCGAGAACAACACTAGATACTTTGGAGTTGGCGGCAGCGTCACCGATTCAATTATTGTCCTATTGGTCCAAAACACAAGAGAGTTTCAGATAGTAGAAAGAGCCAGGATATATGATGTCCTGCAGGAGCATAATATGATGGGTGCTCAAGGAATAAGAGTCGTGCCTAAGGAATCCGCTCAGGAGATCGGACAAGTATTAGGAGTGGATACCCTGCTAATAGGAACCGTAAATTCGCTATCGATCAGCGATGTGGCTATTCAAAAAAGTTATTACGATAAGAAGAGAGGGATCCAATACTATCAAGCCTATAAGAATGCTGATGTTCGGGTCTCTGCTCGTTTAATCGATGTAGCCACGGGAGCGATTAAGTGGGCGACGGAGGAGACCGCTTCAACGAGCAGCTATGATACCTTTGAGTGGGGAGAGGTCTATCAACTGAATAGCGATGATCAACTCATTGATGATTTGCTCCGTAACGTAGCCCGAAAGATAGCGGTGAACTTCTATCCTCATAAGGAATACACTCTATAATTATATTATCACAACTTTTATCAAGTTCGTCGTCCCTGGTATCCCGGCCGGAATCCCAGCAGTGATAATCACGAGATCGCCGTCCTTGGCTAGCCCTGCCTTCTTAACTTGTTGCACCGCTTCTGAGAACATCTCATCGGTGTTGCTGATATGGGCTGATTGAAGAGGATAAACTCCCCAAACTAGAGCTAAACGATGCCTCACCCTCTCTTGGGGAGTAACCGCGATTATCGGGGCGAAGGGGCGATATTTAGAGACCATTCGAGCTGTGCTTCCGGAGAAAGTAAAGGTGATTATAAGCTTAGCTTCAAGATCATAAGCGATTTGGCAAGTAGCACGGCTTATCCCATCCTGGGTGGTAAAGGGGTGGGATAATTTTTTCAGAGTTAGGATATCTTCATACGCTAATACCTCTTCCGCCTTCTCGGCGATCTTAGCCATAGTTCTCACTGCTTCTACTGGATAATCCCCTATCGCTGTCTCACCAGAGAGCATAACCGCATCTGTTCCATCGAAGATCGCATTAGCGACATCGCTCGCCTCAGCGCGCGTGGGGCGAGGATTGTGCAACATAGATTCCAACATCTGAGTAGCGGTGATTACTGGTTTTCCTACCCTATTGCACTTCTTAATGATCATCTTCTGAACTAGAGGAACATCCTCAGTTGGAATCTCTAATCCTAGATCTCCTCGGGCGACCATTATCCCATCTACCGCCTCGATTATCTCATCTATATTCTCAGTAGCCTCATGCTTCTCGATCTTAGCGATAACTGGGATGTCTGTGGCTCTGGCTTGAATTAGCTCCTTCAATCGCTCTATATCTGCCGCATTTCGAACGAAGGAGGCGGCTATCCAATCCACTCCTTTCTCTATCCCGAAGTCTAGGTCGTCAATATCCTTATCAGTTATAGCTGGAGTGCTCAGACTAACCCCTGGCAGATTTATTCCCTTCCTAGACATCAGCTCTCCCCCATCAACTACCCGACAGAGAACATCTTCTCCTCTGACCCTCAATACCCTAAGCTCTATCATCCCATCATCAACTAGGATAGCATCGCCCCTCTTTACCTCCTGAGACAATTCATCATAGTTTACGGAGACTATATTGGCATCACCTATCACTTGGCGAGAGGTGAGGGTAAATTCTTGCCCATTCTTAAGCTCAACTATTCCCTCCAGGATATCTCCAGTTCTGATCTTAGGCCCAGGAAGATCCTGGAGGATCGCGACTGTTCTCCCAAGCTCAGCGGAGACCTTCCTTATCGTCTCTATCGCTTGAGCATGGGATTCATGCGTTCCGTGAGAGAAGTTTATTCGAGCCACGTTCATCCCAGATTTTATGAGCTTTCGCACCATTTTTGGCGAAGAGCTGGCAGGACCGATAGTGCATACTATCT
>CAZSTA010000291.1:0-2873 GCA_964609495.1 uncultured bacterium
CAGGGTTCATGGATAGGTGAAATAGATCATATCAGAAAAGATGGCACTCCTTTTCCTACCTACACGTCAGCCACTTTATTAAGAGATGAGAGGGGAAAGGCAACAGGAATACTAGGAGTTTGTAGGGATATCACCGAGCACAAGCGGATGGGAGAGGAAAGGCAAAGATTAGAGCGGTTGGCAACGTTGGGTGAGATGTTGGCAATTCTAGTTCATGAGGTCAGAAATCCTGTGGCTAATATTTTTACGGGCCTCCAATACCTAGTTAGGAATGTAGATAAAGATTCGAAGTCTGGCAAAGTGATAAAGATTATCCTAGACGAAGTGGACCGGATAAATAGAATAATCGGAGATGTTCTATTTGTAGCTCGGCCTAAGAAATTGCTCCTCACCTTATGCTCTATTCCGCGTATAATCGAGGAGAGTGTCCAATCTCACCGAGCAGAAGCTAGTAAAGTCGTTATTGATATAAGTTGTGAGGAGTCATTACCCCAGATCGAGGTTAATGAAAGACATATAGAAAGAGCCCTTTCTGATCTTATTAGCAATGCTATCGAAGCTATGCCCACGGGAGGGAGACTTTCCATTCACGCGGGCCTTAAAGATAATTATATAGAGATAAAGATAACTGATACTGGATGTGGTATTCCTTCTTCTCAGAGAGAGAAGATATTTGAACCTTTCTTCACTACTAGAGCTAAAGGAATTGGATTGGGGTTAGCGATAGTTAGCCGAATTATCGAGGAGCACAGTGGAGTTATATCAGTAGATAGCGAAGTTGGTAGGGGAACTACCTTCACTATCCTCCTACCTACTGTCCTCTCTTCTCCAAAAAGGGGGTAAATAGCGATGGCAGCAATTCTGATCATCGATGATGAAGAGGCGATATGCGCTTTTCTTAAATATTTACTGGAGAAGAACTACGAGGTTCTAACGGCAGGAACCGGTGAAAAAGGATTAAATATCCTGAATTCAAGTGAGGTGGATTTAGTTCTTCTCGACCTCAAATTGCCTGATAGTGATGGTATTTCTATCCTTGAGCAGATACAGAAATATGAACAGGATCTACCGGTTATCATTTTCACCGCTTACGGATCTGTAGAAAGTGCGGTCCAAGCTATGAAGCTGGGAGCCTTCGATTATATCAATAAGCCATTTGATATAGGTGAATTAGAACTGCTTATCGAGAGAGCCTTGGAGATCTATACTCTGCGACAGGAAGTAAATCGCCTAAGGATAGAGAGGGGAGAAAAAGGAACAGGATGGATCATAGGACAGAACTCTAAGATGCGACAGGTGTTATACTTAGCCGATAAAGTGGCCAATAGCGAGGTAAGTGTCTTGATACAAGGTGAGAGCGGCACCGGGAAGGAGGTCGTAGCTAATTATATCCATCGAAGGGGAGCCCGATCGGCGAAGCCTTTTATAGCTCTCAACTGTGCGGCTATACCGAACAATCTTATGGAAAGCGAGCTTTTTGGCTTCGAGGCTGGAGCTTTTACCGATGCTAAGCAGCAGAAGAAGGGATTATTTGAGCTAGCTAACAAGGGGACTATCTTCCTCGATGAGATAGGTAGTATGAAGTTAGAGGTTCAGGCGAAACTACTTCGGGTTCTGGAGACCAAAACCTTCCGTCGTGTTGGAGGAGTCAAGGATATCAAAACCGATGTTCGCTTCATCTCCGCGACTAATCATAATCTTCAATTATTGATGCAGGACAATCTATTTCGTCAGGATTTATACTATCGCCTCAGTGTTATAGTAATTAAGCTTCCTCCTTTGAGAGAGCAACCAGATAATCTCCCTCTCTTCATAGCCGCCTTTATAGCTGAATTCAATAGAGCTATGGGGAGAGACATTAAAGGTATCTCTCCCTCAGCCCTCCAACTTATGCGAAGTTACCCCTGGCCAGGGAACATAAGGGAGTTGAGAAATGTTATTGAGAGAGCTTTTATCCTTTGCGATGGAGATGAGATTAAGGATAGGAATCTACCTCTTGCCATCCCCTCTTCCAAATATATTCCTAAGGGGGAGGAAATGATCGATCTAGCGGGAGATATGTCCTTAGAAGATAGGTTAGAATTATCTGAGAAAAAGATAATCGAGGGCGCTCTAAGGGAGGTGGGAGGAAATCAAAGTCGGGCTGCCAAGATGTTAGGTATATCCCGATATAAATTGCGTTATCGAATGCAGAAGTATGATCTACTATAGTAGGTTGTGTGTTTTTACACTATATGTGGGGAATTACACACCTAGGTTTTTGAGTAGTTAATATGTGGGAAATCACACGCATATCATGATCCATCACGAGAAGTTCCCCGAGGCAAGCCTCAGGGTTTTCTTGGCACGATTATATAACCTAGCTATCCTCTCGATATGTTTCCCGAGAATATCATCACAAAACCTTCCTTAGTGTTCACTCCCCTTCTTGCTAAAGAAGACATTCCTGAAGAGAGATTGCTTTTGTTACCACTACTGTGGAAAATTCTCCTATGGATATCATTTCTTACTTCCTCTTCCTCACATCTCCCTCATCTGTGTCAATTTTCATAAATGTATTTAATATCGCTTTTCTATTTCAAGGCATACATCTTTAAGTGACAGTTATATTGATTTTGCAGAAACTTCCCCTCGGTACTTTGCAGGATATATAATATGATATAATATTAACATTTTATCGTTTCATTTTACAATAATATTCATTCACATATCTATCATACCACCCAGCAATCGCAAAGGAACTCTTTTGATTAAAGGTATGATATTTGCTCTTTATAGATGTTAAACGACCCAAGTCTACCTAAGTGCATATATCTACTATTTTAAGTAGTTTCAAATAAATAAGTTCCTATTCTTAGTTTTTTGCTAGTGAG
>CAZSTA010000292.1:0-2830 GCA_964609495.1 uncultured bacterium
GCTATCACCCTCTTAGCCAAGAGGCGATGTCTCCTTTTAACCTCTTCTTTTACCAGAGGTCCCCTAGTTGCCTCCCCATCCGCTAAGGATAGCAGAATGACATCTAGGCTCTCATTCTCCATCTTTCGGCAAAATCGGGCTATAGCTTTAGAGGATGGGGAGATTCCCTTCTCATCATCAAACAAGTTCTCAGCTAGACTTAGATGGAGAGGATACATATGACCTCGAACCACCTTTCGTAATATCTTTACCTCCTTTGAACTGAGTCTTAACCTTCGGGTGATCTTCGCCGCGATATCCGATCCGATCTTCTCATGCTCAGTGAACTTAATTCTCCCTTCCTCATCTTCAATTCTGGTTAATGGTTTACCTATATCGTGTAGTAGGATCCCAAATTTAAGTAGAGCCTCTCTCCTCCTCCCTCCCGCCAATCTCTCGGAAAGATGTTTATATATCCACTTCGTTTGTTTATCATCCTCGCATAAGCTACTTAGCTCCTGCCTCAATCTCTCCCATTCCTCAAGAGCTAGGAGCGAATGTCCCCAGGCAGAGAGATGGTGATACCCTCCCTGTTTAAGATCCCGCAGGTCTTCGATCTCAGGGATAATAACGGTCAAAAGCCCTAGAGAATCTAGATGAGCTATGTATTCATAGCTATCATCGACCGCTAGGATCTTAAATAATTCATCCCTTATTCTCTCCGCGGAGATTTTGGAGAGGAGAGGAGCTAACTGACGAATATATCGAAGAGTATCAGGCTCTATCTCGAATTTGAAAGTGGCGGCCAATCGCACCGCTCGGAGGAGGCGGAGAGGGTCATCTACCAAAGCTTGAGGAGATATAATTCTAATAATTCCCCTCTTGAGATCGGATAGCCCCTCATAGGGATCTATCAACTGATCATCAGCTACATCGTTCGCTTCATTTAAATCATTTAGATCTATAGCCATAGCGTTGATAGTGAAATCCCTCTCCTTGAGATCGTCCTCTATCCTATCTCCCCGAAGTCGGGTTAGATCCCAAATCGAAGTGCCAATCTCATTTTTCACGACCACTCTAGCTGTGCAATGTTCTTGGTCTAAAGGGACAAAGCTACCCCCGATCGAGATCGCCCATTGCCAAGCGAATTCCATCGCCTTGCCCTTTACAACCAGATCGATATCTAACCCCTCTCGACCCAGGAGAATATCCCGAACAGCTCCCCCTACTAAATAAATCTTCTCTGAACGAGTGTCAGATAGAGTTTTCAGGCTTTGCCAGAGCTCCCTATAACTTTCCATACTCCCCAATCATATAAAAAATAAGTTAATTCCTTCCCTCAGCTATCTTCTTGACCAGCTCCAGATAGTAACAGTAATTCTCAAAGGGGACATCGGGCGGAACGGCATGATCAATTGAGGGGATCCAGCCACCCGACTCGACCAAGAATGGGACTTTAGCCATAACCTCTTTCTCAATAGCTTTCTTATCCTTAGCCAAAACTTTCTTATCGATCCCCCCGACCATATTTAAATCTTTGCCATATTCCTTTCTAAGGAGAACTGGGTTTTCTCCAGCCGCTACCTCCAAAGGATATACGCCAGTCAATCCCCCTTCTAACCAGAGGGGAATAAGCTCATTGTGATTCCCATCACAATCTACTAATACAATATCTATCCCATGTTTCCTCAGTAGATCGGTGATCTTTATATACTGAGGGATCATGAACTTCCTGAAGTGTTTAGGTGAGATAAGACTTCCCTTATTAAAAGCCATATCCTCCCAAAAGACGGCGTAGTCGATATCAGGTATCTGCTCTAAGGCTGGAGTGATCGTCTCAATCACAAAATCAGCGATGAACTCCATCATCTCCTGAATCAGAGCGGGATCGTCATAGAAGGTAACAGCTATATTCTCCAATCCCATCCAATTACGCGGCCAACCGAAGATGCTTCCCACATGGATCGCTATAGGATAATCTCGATCCTTGATAGAACGCTTATAGTCCTCCCAATAAAGAGAATAGCGACAGGGTGATTTAGAATTGAGACGTTTCTTAAACTCTCGGAAGCTATCCCGATCTCTCACTGGGAAGGATATGTATTGAGGGATTGTCTGAGGTTTCTCCTTAAACCTTCGCAAGATCACTCCATCCGGGTTCTGTTCGGTGCGGGTATCCACATCCTCGGAGATTATCTTCCATCTGAAAGGAGGAGCTATCCTCAGACTCACTGGCACAAATTCGCGACGATCAAGGCCAAAGTATCCCTTAACATGAACATCTCCCGGCATCCCCTCATCTTCCCACCGCTCAAGCGCCTCCTCCCAATATCCTATGATCTCCCAATAAGGCACTCGATCTGGATTACCAAAATGCATAGTCTCCAAAAATCTCTCTCTAGCATTCATAGGTTTATCTCCTTTCTTTAATTTAATTAATATCTCCTTCTCAAATCCACCCCGATCTCTTGCAGAACTTCTATCTCATTATAATCCTGCTTAACTAGAAGAAGCTGAAGCTATCCAGCATCTTCTCATAGATGGGTTTAACTAGAAGGAAGGTTTTTTCCCAAGAACTTCCAATTAAGAGATATGCGATATCGCCATACTCTTTTGAGCATAGTAACCACCTCTAAACTAAACTTTCCCTCATGATTACTAGATGAGAATGACATCAGTTATCGAGTATGACGGTTCTTATCTCTGCTATATTTTAACACAAAACTTCAACTTTCTCAAGTGTATTAAGTATTAAGGATGCATATAGATCGGGGATCAAAATGATTTCAGATCGAATTATAACTCCCCCTCACCCTGGCCCTCTCCCACGAGGGGAGAGGGAACATCGAGA
>CAZSTA010000293.1:0-2822 GCA_964609495.1 uncultured bacterium
CGGCTGTCACCTTCTCTTCATCACTTAAGCATCCCGTCTCAATAATTACTTTAAAGGGGATTTTGCATGAATGGGCAATTGACAACACCGCTTTGATATCCTCAGCTACCCGAGAATAATTGCCTTCCTTAAATGCACCTATATTCATTACCATATCCATATCCGTCGCTCCGTGCTTCAACCCCTCTTCAGCCTCAAAACATTTCACCGCTGTCGTATTACCACCACAGGGGAATCCGACAGGGATCTGGACCAATATGCCACTGCCGGCTAATTCCTTCGCCATCAACCTGACGTATTGCGGAAAAGCGACAACAGCTCGAAACTTATACTGTTTGGCTATACTACATGCTGTTCTCACTAAATCCTCGCCTGCTTCGATCTTCAAGGCATGAGAATAGTCAACTACTGAGAGCAACTTGCGAATCTCATTATTACTGATATTTAACATAATACCCCTCCTAGATACATAGTGAACAAACTACCAACTTGATATAATTCTGCTTTATCCCTAGCCTATAGTATATCAAACTTAAAGGTTAGTGTCAATCCAATCGGGATAGTAATTATCCAAGATTTAACCGTCCTAAATCCTCAAGGTCTGTTTACAATATCGGACATTTATGATAAAATTATAATCAACCTATCAATTGAAAAATTCTAATTACAAGGGGAAGCAAGATGGAAATTTTCGATAGAACAAAATTGGAAGTTCTAACTTTAGCCCAGCGAGAGAGTAAATCATCTATTCAGGAAATTGCGCTCGACCCTGAGGCAGAACCTCCTAGTTTCCAGGGAGATTATGAAGTAATAGAGAGGATAGCTGACGCCATTCTTCAAGCAAGGGAACATAGTAGAGCTATTATCATCGCCTATGGCGCCCATTTAATAAAGAATGGTCTGGGGACCCTCCTCAGGAGAATGATTGATAGAGGTTTCGTAACCCATCTAGCAACAAATGGCGCTGGTTCTATTCATGATTGGGAATTTGCCTTTCAAGGAAGATCTGAAGAGGATGTCAGGAAATATGCTCAAGAAGGTCAGTTTGGGATATGGGACGAAACTGGGAGATATATTAATTTAGCCCTCCTTATTGGATCCGCTTCGGGGAAAGGATATGGAGAATCTATAGGCGAATTGATTCATACTGATAAATTAGTTATTCCAACTCCGGAGGCGATCAAGTCGAAACTCAAGCTTGGGTTAAGTCAGTTAATAAATAGCTCCCCTTTAACTGAAGATCTTGCAGGATTGGCTGACTTATTAACAACTATTGAAACTTTAGGTCAGAAATGTGGTATCAAGACAGGGGAGATAAAAGTCGAACATCCGTTTAAAAAATATAGTGTTCAAGATGCTGCCTATGCTTATGAAGTTCCAATTACAGTTCATCCGGGTATTGGATATGACATAATTTACACTCATCCCTTAAATCATTGTGCGGCAATTGGAAGAGTGGCAGGACGAGATTTTTTAAGTTATGTAGCAAGCGTATCCGATCTGGAAGGAGGGGTCTATCTTTCGATAGGTTCTGCGATAATGTCCCCGATGATATTTGAGAAGTCCTTATCGATGGCGAGAAATGTCGCGAGACAGGAGGGGAGACAAATAAAAGATTTTCTGCTTGTGGTCAATGATATTCAACCAGGAGAATGGCAGTGGGGGACAGGAATTGAACCGGGGAAAGATGACCCTGCCTATTACCTGAGATTTTGTAAGACATTTGACAGAATGGGCGCAAGAGAAATGCGATATGTTAACGCTGATAACAGAGCATTTTTATTAAATCTATACCATGCTTTAAATGATAGGAGTAGATAGGATGGATGAAAAAAGGGAGTTTATCGATAATTTACTAAGGGATCACAAAGGGATCACCTCAATAGTGAGCGATATGAGATGTGAGCATCCGATAGTTCTCGATATTCTTTACGAGTTTTCCCAAAGAAACCCAGCCTTGAGGGAATCAATTCCCGCTCTAGTTAAAGCTTATGATGTTATCACCAATTGTTTTGCCAAAGATGGCACTTTATACTTATGCGGAAATGGGGGAAGTTATGCCGATTCTCTCCATATCTCTGGTGAATTATTAAAATCTTTTGAGAGAGATAGGAGTTTAGGGCTAGAGGATAAAGCAAAGTTCGGCGGACTTCCTTTCGGGGAAGATCTAGCTGAAAAATTAGAATATGGCTTTAGAGTTGTTGTCTTAGGTCAAAACCCTGTTTTAGTAAGCGCCTACGCTAATGATGTAGATCCTGATATGATTTACGCTCAACATATCTGGGCGATGAATCCCAATGAAGAAGATGTTCTAATGGCTATAAGTACAAGCGGTAGGGCGAAGAATGTCAGGTATGCGGTTAGTGTGGCAAAAGCTAAGAATTTAACCATAATAAGTTTGACGGGCCCTGACGGAGGCGACCTTGCAAGAGTAGCTGATATACCGATTAAAACACCGGGAATCTCAACAGCATATATTCAAGAGACCGGATTACCCGTTTATCACGCTTTGTGTTCGATGGTCGAAGCCCACTTTTTCCCTGAGCCAAGATAGTGGCTTACTCTCAATCCCCTGGAAGGAAAGGAACTTCTCAGTTAATAGTTAAAATCAAAAAATGCTCTAATGAAGGAAAGTGACTCCTGATGTAATAAAAGGAGGATGCATAGATGAAAAAAGATAATCAAAGCCCTATACTGACGAAAAAAACGCCGACAATACCGAAATATGTTCTTGATAACCTCGACGTGTTTATACCTTGGGATCTACGCCATCCGAGATAACTCTGGGCATTTGCCCGTCTCGCGCCCGCATACAAGCGAAC
>CAZSTA010000294.1:0-2769 GCA_964609495.1 uncultured bacterium
GCTCACTATATCAAAACGGCGGTGGAAATGGGATTGGGGACTAATGATCCCAATCGAATAGAGGAGATAAAGCTCGATTTAGGATAATAGGAGGTTATAGATGGAACATAAGATATCAAGGCGCGATTTTCTGAAAGGCTGTGGAATAGCAGGCTTAGGGTTAAGCTTGGCTTCTATCGCGCCTGGGATAGTAAAGGGTGTTCTGGCGGAGGAATCAGCTCTATCGGAGGGATTAGATATAGTAGCGGTGAAGGGAGATACGGCAAAAGCGGTTAGAGCCGCGGTGGAGACTCTAGGGGGAATGGCTAAATTTGTGAGTAGGGGAGATAAGGTCGTAATAAAGCCCAATATGTCCTTCCCTAATCCCGCGGTTTGGGGAACTACCACTAGCCCCGAGGTAGTGGTCGAGATAGCCAAGATGTGCCTCGAAGCTGGGGCGAAAAAGGTATTGATCCTGGATCATCCTTTGCGTCGTCCTGAGATATGTCTAGCTAAGGCTGGAATAAAGGATGCTTGTGAGGGATTAGATGATACCTTCGTCTTCGTCTTAGCTGAGGAGAAATTTTTCAAAGAGGTCAACATCCCTCAAGGTGAGAGCGTTCATAAGGTCAAGCTAATGAAGGATGTGTTGGAAAGCGATGTCCTGATCAACGTGCCAACTGCGAAATCCCATATGGCAACGGGAGTGAGTTTAGGGCTTAAAGGTCTGATGGGATTAATCTGGGATAGAGGCGAATTTCACAGGCTCGATCTCAATCGATGTATAGTCGATCTCAATACCATTGTTAAACGCGATCTAACGATTATAGATTGCAATCGAGCGTTGGTAACTGCTGGGCCTGGTGGTCCTGGCGAGATAGAGGAACTTAATACGATCGTTGCCGGAATAGATCCGGTCGCGATCGATTCCTACGTCGTTCCTATGGCTGAGTGGTATGGACATAGCTTCTCTGGATCGCAAGTCAAACATATCGTTGAGGCAAATAATAGAGGATTAGGAGAGATCGATATAGACAAATTGAAGGTAAGGAACTTAGAGGTATGAGAGCGAGAAAGATCGTTCAACTGATGTTTCTAGGGCTATTCCTAGCTCTATTCTTCCTTGCCAAGTATCCATTTTCAGGAGCCCTCCCCGCGGATATATTTCTGAGGATAGATCCGCTCATCGCGATCAGCACCTCGCTGGCTTCCCGAACGATCACATCTGGCTTTTTCCTCTCTCTTCTGTTGATAGGAGCGACTCTTTTTATAGGTCGCTTCTTCTGTGGTTATGTCTGTCCCCTGGGAACAGTCATCGATCTCTCCGATCGCTTCTTCAAGCGAAGAAAGAGACGCGTAAACGAATTTAAGGAGCTCCAGAATATCAAATACTATATCCTAGCTTCTGTGCTGGTATCTGCTATAGCGGCGATCTCCCTCTTCGTCTTCTTAGACCCGATATCGCTGATCACAAGAACCTTCGCGGTATTCCTCTATCCCCTGGTTATATTCGTCCTCAACCTATTCCTCGACATTATTCGTCCCTTAGCCCATAGGTTAGATCTGACATCCCTAGCCTATACCTACTATATCCAACCGGTCTTTGCTATGAATGCGCTGATCTTAGTGATCTTCGCGGTGGTAATAGGACTGAATGCTATTCAACCTAGATTTTGGTGTCGCAACCTCTGTCCTTTAGGAGCTTTACTCAGCGTCTTCTCCAGGTTTGGGCTTTGGAAGAGGAAGGTAGCGGATGGATGTATCGATTGCGGTCGCTGTCAGCGAGATTGCCCGATGGGAGCGATAAAGGAGGATCCCAGGGAAACATCAGCTAGGGAATGTATCCAGTGTCAGACCTGTTCCGCGGTTTGCCCCGAGAGTGTTATATCCTTCCCTGCTAGTTCGTTATCCCCTGCTGGCTATGAGCCAGAGGTCGATCTATCGAGGCGCAATTTCCTGTTTTCCGCTGGGATCGGCTTACTGACTGGTTTCCTAGCCAATACCACAACTACTGCAAAAGTTAGGGATGATCGCCTCCTTCGTCCTCCTGGAGCGATTCCCGAGGCGATGTTCCTCGATACTTGTGTTAGGTGTGGAGAGTGCATTAAGGCTTGCGTAACTAATACTATACAACCCAGTGGAGTAGATACCGGATGGGAGGGACTTTGGACACCTCGCCTCAATATGAGACTAGCCGCTTGTGAACAGAAATGCAATGTATGTGGTATGGTATGCCCCACTCAAGCTATTCGCAAGTTAGATCTTAGGGAGAAGAAGTTCGCTAAGATAGGCACTGCGGTCATCAACCGCCACAAATGTCTCGTTTGGGAGCAGGATAAATTATGTCTTATCTGCGATGAACAGTGTCCTTACAATGCTATTATCTTCAAGACAGTTGAGGGAATGAGAAGGCCATTTGTGTTGGAGGATAGATGCAATGGTTGCGGTCAGTGCGAACATAAATGTCCAGTCCAAGGGGAGGCCGCGATAGTGGTAACCTATAATGGTGAGATAAGATTAAAGGAAGGATCCTATATAGAGGAGACGAGAAGGAGGGGAATAGAATTGATAGAGAGAGAGGGAGAGTATGTCTCTCCCACTATGGAAGAGGATATTTGGGAGACTGAGGAGGAGATCCCCGAGGGCTTTATGCCAGATGATTCAGGAACTGAGGATGAACTACCACCAGGATTTATAACCGATTAAGTAGCTCCAAGTAAGCAATTGGTTATTCTTATTCGATAGGCCAAGAGGGAATTATCTCATCTATCTCTTCCATCAATCGCTTTG
>CAZSTA010000295.1:0-2749 GCA_964609495.1 uncultured bacterium
GGGAACTATAGCTGGTTTCCTATATGATATTAAGTTGAAAAGAACGATCTTCAGTTGGCTTCCTTTCATCCTAGCTTATCCAATGCTAGCTATTTGGATATGGGTGATATTAGCGAGTTTCAATCCGGTGTTGCTCTGGCTCTATCTGATAGGCGGTTCTCTCTTCGTGGGGATACATATAACCAATACCTTGCCAGATCTAGAGTTAGATAAAGAGACTATGGAGCAAGTCCAGGGGCTAGTTCATGTTATAGGTAGAAGTAGAGCTATATCTCTATGTCGCTTCTGTTTTCTTACCTCCCCTCTCCTAGCTATACTTATATCTCCTGTTCTAAAATATAATTATAGCATCCTTTTTCCCTTCATCTCAATCAGCCTTTTCCTCACCGTTATCAGCTTCCTTCTCTACCGTCGAGCTCAAAATTCTTCGATGCTTATTTACATCTATAGATTGCTCTCTGTTAATGCTCTTCTCTTCACAACAGGCTGGATTGCGGCCGTTACTTTTTAACCTATAGCTCCCTTCAAGCACCTCCAAATTATTAAGTAGGGTGATGAAGCTCTATGAAAGGAACTAAGATCCTTCTCATCGAGACTGGAACTTTAAAAGAGGAAAATTTAGGCGAAGAACTATCCGCTGAAAACTATGATCTTCAAATCTCACGAAACATCTCTGATGCCCAGAGAAAGTTGAAAAGCAATGATTTCGATATAGTTATGATGGATTTAGATTCTCTGGGTAGAGAGAGGGCTCGCATCCTTGATAGGGTGAAGAACACCGCTTCTAAAACCCAAGTGATCGCATTTGGGAATGGAATAAGTACTGAGAGCGCGGTATCTGCTATGAAAGAGGGAGTGTTGGATTATATCCTCCCCCCTTTTCAAAAAGAGGAGATATCACTCACCATAGAAAGGGCTTTGGAGAAGGCTAAATTGGAAAGGGAAAGAGAAAGATATGCTGAGAATTTAGATGATAAGATCAAGGAACTTCAGCTTCTCCAGAAGATAAATACGGTGTTGAATAACACTATGAATCTGGATGAGATACTGGAGATAATAGTCGATGGTATCACTCGTATCCTCGGCTATAACGCCGCAGGGATAACCCTGTTAAATGAGGATAAGACCTATTTTGTAGTAAAGAAGTTCTACATAGATTCTGTCATCGTGAATAAGTTGGAGAAGCTATTACGTTTCTCTATTCTAGGAGCTGCTGTTCCTATAAAGGATGGCAATTTATCCCAAAGGGTTTTGGAAGAGAAGAAGCCCATCTTAACTCCAGATGTTATGATAAATATCAGAGATCTAGCCCTTAGCCGAAATATGGAAAGGCTTATAAAGCCAGTAGCGAATCTGCTGGGAGTGAGATCGGGCTTGATTATCCCTCTTCTAGCTGAAGGAGAGGTGATCGGGACCTTAGCTGTCGGTAGTCAGCGACAGCTAACAGAATCAGATATAGAGAGATTGACGGTCTTCACCGGGCATGCCAGCTTAGCGATTCAAAAGGCAAAGTTATATAACGAATTGCTCGAATCTAGAGAGTTCCTAAATAATATAATTCAAAGTTCTGTGGATGGGATAATAGTTACCGATATGGAGATGAAGATAAAGATGATCAACCGAGCTATGCTCTCTCTTCTAGGCTATAGAGAGAGTGAGCTTATAGGAAGATCAGTCTTAGAGCTAACCCCTCCAAGATATAGAGATAATAACGAATTGCTTAATAAGTTTCAAGAGTTGTTATCGAAAGAAAAGATCGATTATTTCGAGGGAGAGATGGTCAACAAAGCAGGAGAGGAGATCCCCATTGGGATCTCTTTAGCTCTAATGAGAAATAACGAGGGACAAGCTAGTGGTATGGTAGGGACTATTCATGATCTGAGAGAGATGAAGAGGTTAGAACGGAAGCTAATTCAATCAGAGCGCCTAGCGGCAGTAGGGGGTCTAGCCGCAGGAACTGCCCATGAGATCAACAATCCTTTAGCTAATATTATGATCTATGCTCAGATGGCGAGGAGAAAATTGGATGATGATAGCCTTATTAAAAGTAATTTGGAGGTCATTGAGGAGCAAGCCTCTATGGCTAAGAGGATAGTTTCCAATCTCCTCAAATTCTCCCGCCAGTCCAATCCTATCCTTCGAAAGACTGATTTGAACGATTCTATTAATTCCGTGCTAAGACTGTTGAGATACTCCCTAGAGGCAAAGGGGATAGAGGTCCAGACCGACCTCCAAGAAGATCTCCCTTGTGTGGAGGCAGATCCTGGACAATTAGAGCAAGTATTTACTAATATAATAGTCAATGCTAAAGATGCGATGGCGAGAAATGGCGGGAAGTTAACTGTTCGAACTCGTTACAACGATAGGGCAAATATGATCGAAGTGATCTTCTCTGATACCGGGGAAGGCATCCCTCCGGAGAATATTCCTCGCCTCTTTGATCCCTTCTTCACCACTAAAGAGGTGAGAGAGGGAACAGGATTAGGATTATCGGTAAGTCACGGAATAATCGAGGATCACAAAGGGACGATCGAGGTGGAAAGCAAAGTGGGGGTAGGAAGCTCCTTTATAGTAAAGCTCCCTGCTCTACCCCAAAATCGAGAGATATAGGGAGTCTCCCCCTGCTCGGAGTTAGAAAGGTGATAATTTATGGCAAACAAAGTGAAGATCTTCGTCATAGATGATGATCCCTGGCTCAGAGAGGGACTATCGAATTGGCTACAAGAGGAGGGATATGAGGTCTGGCCGA
>CAZSTA010000296.1:0-2749 GCA_964609495.1 uncultured bacterium
TTCCAGAAGGCGCTCCCTTAACTCCGATAACCGCATGAGCATATCTAAACAACCCCTGAACGCTTTGAGAGGCCCCTATAAGCTTCAAGGCTTCTACCGCATCCTCCGTCAAGCTCCCCGAAGCTTCATCCGCAACTGCCACTATCACTACCCTCCCAGAAGGGATCTGGTTTATGAAATCTGCCAACTTGTGAGAAGCCTCAGTTGAACCACAAGTATCAAATATAAGAGTATCTTCGATCTCTCCACTATTATTATCTAACACTATAATATTATATCCCCTAATATAAGGGTTGCCTTTAGGAGAGACATCTGCCCATTCTAAATATATATTAGCATAAGCTCCATCTTCAAAACCAGCGCTTTGAACCATCATATCTATTGGAGATATTACCCCAGTATCCCCTATCTTCCCATCAAGCACAATCCTGACTCCTCTTATCTTCAGTAGAGTTAATATCTCCGATAGGGAGGCTAGACGATATAGATGGGGCTTAGCATAAGGGGGAATTATCCCTAAAGAGACGGTATAATCAGCTACTCTATCCTTAATAAGCCCTCCTCCTAAGCTATTATCTACAACGATCTTATCTGGATAAAGCCTCGCCTCCTCCAGGTGATCCTTCACCAGTTTATAAGCTTTATCGAAGATATCCTCTACCTGCTCAGGTTTTATCTCCTCAAACTCACCATTCCCTTTATATTTATAAGCAGCAATGTCTTTATGCTCTTCTAAAGAGGTAAAAAGTTTATCCCAATTGCTAAACACTATATGCTTGAGATCGAACAATTTGGGATAGAGCTTAGCAGGATTAATTCCAGTTAGAGCGATATTATAATCGAGCAGATGTATCTCCTTACCCTTAGCAGAACTATCAAGCTTCTTCAGATATTCCACTTCAACTTTTCCTCTATTGGCATACTCCCAATATGGTTTCAGAGTAACATGCAGATTCTGTAAATTAGATAAGATTATAAGAACAACCAACATTAAAACTATAAACTTACCTAGTTTATCAGAAGATAAATTATACATCTCCATCAGAATATAAGCTAAGATTATTGAGAAACCTATAGAAGCTCCATATAAAAATCTAGACGGATAAGCCCAGCCTTCCCTTAGAAAGAAAGAGAAAGGGAAATAGTATATAAGCATAAACAGGATAAAGAATATAGTTTCATATAGATGTTCCTTTAGAGAGGAAAACATCCTCCTGAGGAAGGAAATAAAGTTGCTACTTAGTCCCACTATAGCAACAATCACTACGAGAATTATGATAGCGGCACTAATACTATTCCAGAGATCATCGAACACCCCCTTTGGATAATAGAGAGATAAAGATTTGAGGATTAAATTTGAGTATAATGCCTTCACATAGTTACTTAGAAAATGCCATCCGAAGACATATATCCTCATCTCTACTATAGGTCGCCGATAGAATATGACAGCCCTAAGATATATAATATAGACAGTCCAAATTATCCCAAAAGGGATAAAAATCTTAATATTAATAGGCTTCGCTCTATTCTTGAGCGAGTAGTATAATTCGTATAGAAATAGCATAACTATAAGAGTTATACCTGTCTCTTTGATAAGGAGAGGAATAACAAATAAGCTAAGAGAAATATAATAATATTTAATCAAACCTGTCTCCTTATACTTTATAAAAGATAGGAGAGTTAGAAGATAGAAGAAAGTTAGGAGTACCGTCGTATTAGCCATGATCCGGGCAATCGCTTCCCACTTGATATAGAGAAGAGAGAACAATACTCCTGATAAAAATGCGATCTTTCTATCACCATAAAATTTGATGGTCAAGTAATATACTAAAATACAGTTCGCTATATGCGTAACTATATTTACTATATGATAATAAGTATAATTGACTTCGAACAAGTTATAAAGTAATATAAGTAATAAATTCACTAGAGGACGGAACCCACCTCCAAAAGCCAAATGGAATCTATGTTTGAATCCTCTCAACCCTTTCATACCAATCTCTACCCAATAAAAATCATCAGCAATGAAGAAGATATCGATAGTTCTCCAATAGATTGTAACCACTATAGTGGCTATTATAGTAATATATATCCAATCCCTTTTGTCACTCTTTATAAGATGTCTATAGAGATTATGTATTATGGTGATAGGCCCCAAACGGAGATATTTATACGGTAGTAGGATCTTAAGGAGAACGACAGATACTGAACATAACAGTAATAAAGCTCTTCCTAAATAATCGATACTATATTTGAATTGGATTATATATAATAATAGGATCAAGGTGGGTAGATAGCTGAGCGAATCTATCTTTAAGATATCCTTTAGTTCTACATTGGACAGGAGAGAATAGATCACCGAGTAGAATATCCATATAACCCAGAAGCACAAGGCAAATAAGTAGGGTTCAGGATACTTGAAGAGATTGATATCATAAGGTCTGCCGTAGTGCATCCCTTGCTTAATCATCTGGAGGAATAGACCAGCACAGATCCCACAAATGATAACAATGAGGCTGTATTTTAGATTCTTCACATTATAGAAGAATTTCTTCAACCTTATCATTGAGCATCTTTCTCCTCTAGCTCTCCATTTTTAATACATAACTCAAGTGTCTGATTTGCAATAAGTATTGAGTATAAGATCTTAGGAGTTACTCCCTCTCCTCAGCCTTGCCGAATAGAATTATCCCTACTGGATCATCTCCTAACACCTCTAAAGCTGTTCCAGAAGGCGCTCCCTTAACTC
>CAZSTA010000297.1:0-2748 GCA_964609495.1 uncultured bacterium
TTGATAGCCTTATTAATTCAGCAATAACCAAGATGGGAGGGGTTAGGGAAGGGTGATTTAAACAATCCCCTCTACACTAAGGGATAACTACTGCTTTAAGGATGTTATCCTTGCCCTCTCGAGCAAAGTTAATCGCTTTCTCAGTCTCCTCCAAAGTGAACCTATGAGTTATAAGGGATTTGGCATCGATCTTCTTAGTTGCCAATAACCAGAGCGAGGTGGGATAATCATGACAAAATCCTAAGATCCCCAGTAATCTCATCTGCTGGAGTGTGATCTTGCTCAAGTTTATCTCATCAGCGTCTCGTCCAGTAAAGCCGATGATCATTATCGTGCCTCCACTACGAGTTAGATCGACCGTTTGAGCTATAGTCTGAGGAGCTCCGACCGCCTCGATGACATAATCAGCCCCTTCTCCACTGGTGATATCCTTAACTACCTCGACTAAGTTCTCCTCCTTAACGTTGACAACATAATCCACTCCCAGCTTTTTGGCTAGCTCTAGTTTGAAGGGAACTATATCTGCTATCAGAACTCTTGCCCCCGCCTGTTTGGCAACTTGCATAGTGAACATTCCAATAGTTCCCGCACCTATTACCACAACCATATCTCCAACTTGAATGCCACATCTCTTCGTTGCCCGAACTCCGACAGATAAAGGCTCGGTCAAAGCTCCCTCTTCAAAGCTCACCCCTTCTGGCAGAGGAAAGACGAAATCACCATTAGCTAAGACATATTCAGCGAATGCTCCGTCAACGTTATGGCCTATGATCTTAGCATGACGACAGGTGTTATATTCTCCCCGCTGACAATTAGGACACTCTCCACAAACGTAAAAGAAGGTCTCTACTGCTACCTTCTGTCCGATCTCAAACCCTTTCACCTCTTCTCCCATATCAGCGATAGGTCCAGAACACTCATGCCCTAAGATAATGGGGGGAGTGATCATAGGATGCTTTCCCAAATAACCAGAAACATCACTGCGACATACTCCTATAGCCTTTACCTCGACTAGAACCTCATTACCCTTAGGTTTGGGAATCGGAATATCTTCGATAACTATCTTCTGAGTGTCTGCTAGAATAGCTGCTCTCATTTTATCAGCCATAATCAATATTCCTCTCCTGTAATTAAAACTTTTCCCTCGGAGGCAAGCCGCTCCATCTCCTCGGCACTCTTAGCCTCCAGATAGCATCTGATCACTGGCTCTGTGCCAGAGGGACGAATCGCCAACCAACCTCCATCATCCAAAATGAACTTGTATCCATCAAGAGTCACCACCTCTTTAACCTTCCTTCCCGCCAAAGTTTGAGGTGGATTGTCCCTTAATTCCTCAAACAACCCTTCCTTTCTCTCCTCGGAGACACGAAGGTTCATTCTATCACAGATCGTTACTCCCACCTCATCATATATATCTTGGAGTATTTGAGATAGCGTCTTCCCCTCAAGGGCAACTAGCTCTGCTACTAAGAGACAAGCCAAGATTCCATCCTTCTCAGGAACATGGCCACGGATAGTTAGTCCTCCACTCTCCTCTCCTCCCATGATGAAGGTATCAGGATGCTCAACCATATACTGCCCGATATACTTGAAGCCGACCTTCGTCTCTACTACCTCGATCCCATATCTTTCTGCAAGCTCATCTATAAGATGCGTGGTAACTACTGTCCTTACTACCTCCCCTTTCCAGCCCCTGTTCCGAACAAGATGACGCAGAAGAAGGGATATCACATAATTAGGATCGATATACCTTCCATCACTATCCACGATCCCGAATCTATCAGCATCTCCATCAGTTCCTAGTCCTAACACCGCCTCTGAGTTTCGCACTAACTCTATCAGATCGGGTACATTTTCCTCCGCAGGTTCAGGAGGAACACCTCCCAAAAAAGGATCAAGGCTATTATTAAGGACCTTGACCTCACATCCTAAATCCTCAAGAATAGCATCAAGATAATTCCTACCAGTCCCGTACATAACATCTACTACAACCTTCAGCTTTGCCCTTCTAATAGCATCCTTATCGATCAGAGAACCGATCCGCTCAAGGTATTTCTCTCGCGGATCGATATATTCTAACAACCCCTTATCTAAAGCCTCCTCTTTAGATAACTCCCTCGGCAGATCACCCTTAAAAGGGAACTTTTGCTTCAAATAGGACTCAAGGTAAAAAAGTTCCTTTTTTTGCCTAAGCTCATTAGCTCGATACTCAATTTTCTCTGTTGTCCTGGGCAGGGCTGGACCTCCCCAGTCCGGGGAGAATTTAATCCCACTATAATAAAATGGATTATGGCTAGCGGTAATATTAATTCCTCCCGCCGCCTTTCGGGAAACGATCTCGTAGGCGATAGAAGGAGTAGGAGAATCACGATCGGTTAGGAAAGCCTTCATCCCATTGCCCGCCATAACTAAAGCCGAGGCTTCCGCGAATCTATCCCCGAGGAATCTAGTGTCATATCCAACTATAACTCCTCTATCCTGGAGCCCCTCGGATATTATATAATCGGCGATCGCCTGAGCCACGATCTTAACGTTAAGAAAGGTGAACTCATCTGCGATCACTTCTCTCCATCCCGAAGTCCCAAATTTGATCTTGGACAATTTATCACTCCTTTAAGAGGGAACTTTTGCAGGCAAAAACATACAAGGTTAAAATTGGTTTTTGAACTTATAATCAAGGTATCATATTCTTAGTTAGGGAGTTAAAGACTAATTCCCCCCTCACCCTATCCCTCTCCCACGAGGGGA
>CAZSTA010000298.1:0-2654 GCA_964609495.1 uncultured bacterium
AGGGATAAAAGGTAACTTTTTAACCTTGAGTCCTATTTGAAGCAAAAGTTACCTTCTAAGGGTGAGGGGGGATTATATCTTGAACTCTAAAATAAAAAAGCCAGGCTTTGAACCTGGCTAATTATAAGTCGATCACTCGATTTCGTTAATAGGCGTATATCTTCCCATAAGGACGATGCGAGTAGGGATATAACTTTCTGAATCCTGGCTTCATAACCTCCTCTAGGTCCAGACCGAAATCTTGACAATATTCGGCTAGGTATCCCCTTATCTCCTCTTCCTCTTCTAGTTCGTATATTCCTACTCCTTTCCCAACCTGATATTCCTCTATCTCGCCTCTTATATAGACATTCCCTCCATGCATTCCAGTCCCTATATGATTGCCAAGGATAGGAACATCATCAGCTCTATCGAGTCCTAAGATGATCATAACTCCTCCAGCCATATATTCACCGAAGAAGTCCTTTGCCACTCCCCCTATAACGATCACTGGAATCTGATCTTTGTATGATTTCATATGTATCCCCACCCGATAACCGACCTCGCCTCGGATAAAGATCTTTCCTCCCCGCAGTGAATATCCGACCACATCTCCCGCATCGCCATGAACAACTATCTTCCCAGCGTTCATAGTATTTCCGATAGCATCTTGACCATTCCCATTGACGATAATCCGCGGGCCATTCATAAAAGCGGCTAGATCATTCCCCGGCACTCCATTGATGATGATATCAGCTTCCTGATTGACCCCACAGCCGATATATCGCTGACCATTAACGTTATCGAGTATTATCTCCCTCTCTCCTACTTTCAAAGCCTCGTGGATCATATCGTTGAGAATTTTATAATGTAATCCTTTAGCATCTATTCTCATATCTCTATCCCCACTCCTGATACCATATGTTTTCTATACTCCTTAGGAAGGGAGATGAAACCGAAGTCCTCGCTGATGAGATTATCTTTGAAGCTACTGATATCTACTTTATCCTCGATCAAGCCGGTTATTATTCCCGCTCGCTCGATCCTTCCAAAGAAGATCGCTCCTACAATCCGATTTCTCTTTAAAATGATCTTCTTGTATATCAAATTCTCCTCATCGTAGTCTTGAAGGACTTCATATCCTCGCCCCTCCGGATTAGTGATCCCCACCGAGATAGTTGGAATGCCACATAATTCCACCGAGTTCATCGGGAAGCTTCCCGGATATTCCCTTTCGATCCCAGCCATATTATAGCCTGCGATCTTGCCCTGCCTATAAGCTGTTGGCCAGATAGCGATCGTTCGATTATCATTTATTAGCCGATCATAGGCAGAAGTGCAGTCGCCAGCCCCATAGATATCAGGAATGTTAGTCCTCATATACCTATCAACAAGTATCCCTCTGTTCATCTTAATACCCGTATTCTCAGCTAGGGCGGAATTGGGAATAACACCAATAGCGAAGATCACCAGATCGGTATCTATTTCACCGCCATCCTTCAAGATCACCTTATTGACCTTCTGACCCCTCTCTAATATCTCAACAACCGTATTATTAGTTATAACCTCGATTCCCTCTCTTCTCAACCGCTCCTCTAAAAGATGGGAGGCAGTTTCATCAAAAGCTCTTATCATAATCCTATCCGCTAGCTCCACGATAGTAACCTTTATCCCCAATTCGAGGAAGGCTTCAGTAGATTTCATACCGATAAACCCACCACCCACTATAACGGGAGACTTTACCCCGTTAACCTCGATGAATTCCTTGATCTCCTTAGCATCATCCCAAGTGGTGAAGGTAAATACTCCGGCGTATTGGCTTCCCTTGACCGGAGGAACGAATGGTTTACCACCAGTGGCGATCAGAAGTTTATCATAAGGAATCTCATCCTCGTTCTCCATTATGACCTTCCTCTCACGAGTTTTCAACCCGATCGCTCTCTCTCCCAGCCTAGTATCCACTCTGTTCCTCTCGTAGAAATCCTCATCTCGATAGAACATCTTATCCTCTTCGACCTTCCCTCCGAGCCAATAGGTTATCAAAGGTCGAGAATAGACGTGATAAGGTTCGTCGGAGATGATCGTTATCTTTCCTAACTGATCTTCACTGCGAATAGCTTCCACCGCTCCTATCGCCGCGCAGGAATTACCTATTATAACATAATTTTGCATACTCCATACTCCTTATCTTAGGAAGATGGTAATTAGAAATAGATTATACCTCGATTTCCACTTCTTCCTCCCTATATTCTAAAGCCTCATTAGGGCAATTGGCTACACAGACAGGTATCTCCTCACCATAGCAGAGATCACATTTAGAGGCTACTTTCCTCACATCCAACCTTCTGTTTATCACCCCGAAGGGGCAGACCATTATACACATCCAACAGCCGACACATTTATCCTCATCGCAAAGCACTGCTCCTGTTTCCTCATCCCGATACATCGCTCCGGTGATGCAAGCCTCAAGGCAGGGAGCATCTTCACAGTGGCGACATTGAAGTCCAAAGGAGAGATATCCCTTCTCCTCGACTAGAATTCGGGGAAGAGCTCTAGGAAATTCACCCTTGAAAGCCTTGATGATCTTCTTCGACTTCGAATGTTGAACTAGACAATGTATCTCGCATAATCTGCATCCCATGCAGTATTCCTCATTTATATATATCCTCTTCATA
>CAZSTA010000299.1:0-2631 GCA_964609495.1 uncultured bacterium
AGAAACACCCTTATTGTGATATTCAACTGGCTCATCCTGGCAGGAGTTGATAAGCCTAGCTACCACATCGGCCCAGCGATAATCCTGGCTCTCAATCCATCCTCCGCCCTGGACAGTACTTTCTCCCAGCACGACCATTGTGCGAAACGGCTCGTTCCACCAATCTTTTTTGCTCAATTAATCATTCCTCCATTTCAATTTTTGATTTAGTCTTCCCTTCAAGCTATATTCCTATAAGCTCTCTTAGAGCCTCTAGACAATTAAATAGATACTAAGCTACTCTCCTTGATCAAGACTCAAGAGAAGCGATCATATCACACAGGTAGCGATAATCGTGCTTCACCGCCTCTCTAGGCTTATCTTTAGCATCCTGAGTCAAACATTCGATAGATAAATATCCAGAATAACCTATCTCCTTTAACCTCTTTAATATCGGTATGTAATTCATCTCTCCCTCGCCTAGGTTAGTAAATTCATATCCCCCATCGATACGACGAGCATCCTTTATGTGGAAGTGCATAATCCTAGGTTTGAGAATGTCTATACTCTCTACTGGATCATCTCCACCTAGAAATACATTGCAGATATCGAGATTGACTCCGAACCAAGGAGAGGAGATATCACCTAGGATTCTCTGAGTAGATGAGGTGGTATCGCTTAACATCCGAAGATGAGTTTCAACCACGATTCTTACTCTCTCTTTCTCGGCAACCTTAACGCACTTCAAAATGGCTTCTTTGAAGTTGGCGAAATCCTCATCAGTAGCCTCAAGAGAGGAAGGACCACCGGGCATTATCTTGACGATATCGGTATTAAAATATTTCGCCAAAGATATAAACTCGCAGGTCGAATCGATCGAATATTCACGTTGATCGGGATCGGTGAAATTGGTGAAGAGTGATAATGCGGAGACCTCTAATCCTGCTCTTTTTACCCATTTCATTATCTCCCTATGTTGTTCCTTAGCCATCTGTAAAGTCATATGAGGCTCTCTACAGGCGATCTCTATAGCCTCATATCCCACTTCCCCAGCTATCTTAATGGCTTCCCTTAAATCCACCGCCCATAAGCTTTGGGAAAATAAGCTGATCTTGAATCCTTCCATCTCGTCCTCCTTGTCCTGGAAAGTAGAAAATAGTACCAATTACATCTGGCGTTATTTTCCGCTTTCTACCCTACGGTATTAAAGCTATCTTAACCACCTTCTCAGGAGAGTTAAGGATCAAATCAAATGCTCTTTGAGCCTCCTCCAAGGGAAAGGTGTGAGTCAACATAGGCTTCAACTTAACCGAACCTTCCTGCACTAATTCTATCGTTTTATCAAGTAAATATGGAGTTTCCCAAGGTTGCTCTCTGGCTATAATTAGAGTGAAGGAAGTTCCCTCCCACCATCCGAGATCTATGCATATCGGCTTGAGGTGAGTCCCAAAGATAACCAATCTTCCTCCCCTTTTAAGGGAGCCTTCGCAACTTCTAAAACTAGGTTCAGTGCCTACGCACTCGATAGCCGCCTCTACTCCTCCATCGGATGCTTCCCTAACTAGAGAGTAAACATCGGTATCCTCCTCCACCTTTATAGTTACATCTGCTCCTAACTCCCTGGCTAACTTCAACCTCTCCGCAAATTTATCCGCTACTATAACTGGAGAAGCTCCATAGGCTTTAGCTACCTGAGTGCATAATAATCCAGCCGGCCCCTGACCGCATACAAATACCGAGTCTCCCTCTCGGACTGACTTCTCAACACCTCGGATCGCGATCGGCATTAATTGTCCGATAGCTCCTTCCTCAAATCCGATGGAGTCGGGAAGTTCAACCGCTTGAGATTTATCAGTAACGCAATATTGGGCATAACCAGCTCTGGTGATTCGCAAAAGCACTCTATCGCCAATCTTGAACTCGGTGACGCTCTTTCCTAAGCCTGCAACTATGCCAGTTACCTCATGTCCCCAAAGAGTAGGATAGCTCTCTCCCCACATCCTGATCCCCTTGAATATCTTCATATCGGTAGTATTACATATAGCACAAGCCTTCACTTGGACTAATATCTCATCATCATTTGGCTCTGGACGATCTACCTCTCGGATCTCGATCTTCTCCTTATCCAACAGAACCAACGCCTTCATCTTCTCCATAAATTCTCTCTCCCCTCGAGCATAATTACAGCTTGAATATAGAGCTATGTCTTCTAAAAAGAACAGAAGAGTGGAGATTGGATCTCCACTCTCCTAATATAACCTCGATATCAATATTCGAACTCTATTATAGTGACGGAATGAGCAGGGAAGATGTATTCAAAATTGGCACTTGCGCCAGTTAACATCTTCTTAGTTATCTTCACTTTCTCCTTATCTTCAAAGGTATTTCTGGAAAGAGCATCAGGTCCGTTCAATTCCCAAACTACCGCCTCCGACTTCACTCCCGCGTCGCTCAGCTCCAACTCAGTCTTGATGCTCTCATCTGGATCGCGATTGATCACCGCTACAAAGAGTCGCTTATTCTCTTTATCTAGCGAGGCTGAACAATCAAGGTAGGGAACTTTATCGTTAGGATGTATGTTGCCAAAGCCATCGATAGCATAACTATCACCATCGACTTGTGATGAAATTAGAGTATCCCCGAAATGATCTA
>CAZSTA010000300.1:0-2612 GCA_964609495.1 uncultured bacterium
TCCAGTAGATTTAGTCGCTCTCTCCGCCAACTCCTTTACTTGATCGGTTACTATCGCGAACCCTTCTTCATATTCACCAGCTCTTGAGAATCTAATAGCCGCGTTCAAAGCCAGTAGATCGGTTTGATCGGCTATATCATCGATCAATCCCACTACCTCTCCGATCTCCGCGGTACTCTCTCTTAACCCCTCGATCTTAGAGGATATGGAAGCCACGCTCGCTCTGATATGTCCCATCTCTTGGATAGTTTTTCCCACTGTCTCTCTTCCTCGCTTAGCAACCTCGGCCATCTCCTGGGCTGCTTGAGCCGAAGTTGATACCTTCTTTACCACTTGACCGATTGTGCCTATCATCTCTTCTACTGCTTGATCAACATTTATCAATTGGCGCGCCTGCAGGTCCGCATCTTTAGAGGCTTGTTCCGTAGAGATCGCTATCTTATCGGAAACCGCTATCACTTGAGCGGTGGTATCTCTAACTTTATTTACCAAATCAGTTAGTTCCCTTATCATCAGATTGAGGGAATCGGCAACTATCCCCAAAACATCAGTGGTTACCTCCGCCTCTTTGGTAAGATCTCCGGTAGCGGCTGAGTTTATTACCTCCAAGAGTCCGGTTATATGTTGTCTTAGCGTCTCCCTCTCCTCCTTAGTCTGAATCCCCTTTCTGAGGCGAATAACCGTTCTGTTGAGGATCTCAGCCAGATAACTTATCTCATTATTCCCCTTAACCTCGATCTCTTGATCGATATTTCCCCAACTCAGTTCTTCGGCAAATTTTATCAGGCGATTCAAAGGATTGGTGACAAAACCCCCTGTTATAATTAATGTTATGAGGGCTCCGAGAATGGTAACTACCACTACTATATAGATAGTGAGAGATCTAAGGGAGAATATCCTCTTTAGGGTAGCTGTCTGATTGAGTCCTATACGGATCAAAGCCTTTCCATTCTTCACCATAGGGATCGCTAGATCTAAGACGGGGATATCTTTCCCTCCCATCTGGAGTTTAAACAACTGAGTGTCATATCTCTTCTCTGGTCCAAGAACTAACGGGACTTTATGTCCTGTCACCAATTCTGGAGGTGGACTTACTTTGAAGGTATGAGCTATTATTTGACCTCCCTGATCGGATACCAAAACATATGTTATGTCCTCAGGGGAGGAACCCAACAACTGGTTGGCTTTCTCTTTCAAATCGCCCTCGGGAGAGACTGAGATCTCACTGGCAAGAATATTAGCTAGGACAAATCCTTTCTCCTCTAATTCTTTATCTAAAGCATTTTTAGCCGTATAATTTAGAAGAGCGCCAATAGCCACGCTGATAAGTAGAATCACAATAGTAACTACTAAAGAGATCTTCCACTTTAAACTTAGCCCCATCATTTCAAAAAGAGCTCCTTTCGCTAGGCTCGTAATAAATTGCGAAGCTTCTTCCATTTAAGGAAGGATCTTCTCTAGATCTATAATAAGAATCGATCTGTTGTCTATCCTATAAACACCCTTGAGATATTCTCCATCCCTTTGTTCGATCTCGGTAACAGGTGCCATTTTATATGTATCTAAATCGATAATTCCAAGTATAGAATCTACTAAAAGTCCGATGACAAGATCTTTTATCTGAACGATTAAGATCCGTGAGGCTTTACCTATATTATCGACTTTCTGGGGGTTGAATAGACGTTTTAGGCTTATAACTGGAGTGATATCACCCCTCCTATTGATCACCCCTAAGATATGATCGGCTACATTGGGAACAGGGGTGATCTTAGTAGATCTCATAGCCTCTTTGAATACCTCGACCTCTAAAGCGTATTCCTCATTATCTAGAGTGAAGACACAGTATCTCTTCTCCGATATATCGCTATCGAGAGGAGGATTGCTCTTGACCCCTTGCCTGTCCATAGCTCCACTCACATCCTTTTCAAATCGTAAAGCTTGTTTTTAATAGATCACATCGCTTCTAGAAGATCTATCCCTATGATATTCAAGGCGTTTTTCATAACCTTATTTACACAATCAACTAGGATCAACCTAGCGTTCTTGGTATTCTCATCCTCCTCGGAGAGAACAGGACAAACCCTGTAGAATCTATTGAAGAGAGTAGATAGTTCATAGGCATAATCCGTAAGGATACGAGGACTCAAATTTTCGATGGCACTTTCGATAGCTAAGGAGAAACGAGATAGGCAGATGATAAGATCTCGTGGCTCGCCTTCTTGAAGAGTGGAGAGATCTATCTCCCTTAGAGATGATCTTAGAGCCGCTAAATCAATCCCTTTCTCCTCACGAGCTTTTCTGAGGAGCGATACCGTCCTTACATACACATATTGGAGATAAGGAGAGGTGTTGCCCTCTAGATTGAGCACATCATTGATATCGAAGGTGATCTCCTTGTATGGATCCGATTGGATCATAAAGTATCTTATCGCCCCGATCCCGACTTTCTCGGCGATCTCTCTCATCTCCTCTTCAGACAGCTCATCTCCTCTCTTCTCCTTGACTCGTCGATAGGCCTCTTCAACAGTCTGATCTATGACATCATCTGCTAGGACGCCAGTTCCTTTTCTTCCGCTCATCCGTTTGTCTCGGAGGCGGACATGTCCATAGGC
>CAZSTA010000301.1:0-1117 GCA_964609495.1 uncultured bacterium
TAGGAAAGAAGCGAAGATGAGAAGAGATGAGGAGTAAGAAATTATTTCGGAGGTGAATCAAATTGTTGAAAAAATATGTGTTAGTTTTGCTGTTAGTAACCGTTCTCATCTTAGCTTTCGGTTGTGAGAAGATCGAGGAAGCTCGAGGGACTGTTTCTGGGATAGTGGTCAGTTCAGTAGGTGGACCTCCGGTAGGTGGAGCTAAGATAACCATAGGGGGAACTACTACTACCACTAACAACAGTGGGTATTACTCACTTAAAGCTCCTATCGGGATCCACGATCTAATTGTTGCTACGGGTGTGAGTCAGAGGGGAGTAAAGAGGGCTGTAAGCAAGGTTCAATCCGTCACGGTTCAGCGGGGTAAGAATTTGGAGATCAACGTGGTGCAACTTCCGGCTCTAGATCCGAACGCGATTCCTGAAGCTCCTACCATAACTGTAGAAGGATTGGCAGAGGGAGATACAGTTTCGGGGATAATAAGCCTCCTGGTAAAGATTAGCTCGCCTAATCGGATGGGTAAGGTAATGTTCTATCTGAATGAGCGAACTGTGGCTGCGCCCACTCTCTCTGAGCGCAACGAGGTAGGTTTTCAATGGGACACGAGAAGTGAGGTTAATGGATCATTCAAATTTACAATGGTCGCCTTTGATCTAAACAATAACCGCAGTGAATTAACCCTGGATATAAACGTCGATAATCCTGTTTATGGAGCTAAACCAGCTACCCCAGCGGAATTCGCCAGCGTAGGGGTAACTATGGGACTCGAGCTGATGTGGAGTGGTGGAAAGTCTAAGAAGGACCTTGAGGTAATTAAACCGGAGGATGATGGGGAAGGCTTAGCGGCTCCTGAGGGATCTACCCTCTACGTCGAACTTGGTTGGAGTAGAGTGGAAGGGGCTCTTGGATATAGGATATATCGAAGCTTCTCCGCCGATGGTCCCTTCAAGTTGATCGCTGATACGCAAGGTTTTATGAGGATGATCCCTATGGCTCCAGGGGAGCTAGGCTTCTACGATACGGATCCCAGCTTGGAGGTGGGCAAGACCACCTACTATCAGATCTCGGCTTATAATACTGCTGGAGAGAGTGGGAGATCGGAGACGGTGAGTACCAC
>CAZSTA010000301.1:1217-2579 GCA_964609495.1 uncultured bacterium
TAACAATCTGATTACGAGTTATTCTTTTCAAGGAGGGATATATATGAAGGCAAGAGGAATACTTGCCATAACTATGTTGGCTACGATCTTAATAGCTCTCTCCCTGGGTGGTTGCTCTAAACACGATTTTGTGGGAGGAGAGGGAGAGATTCCCAAACTACCCTCGACGGTGATCCCACCTATAATCTCGTCAGGGGAGGTCGAATTTGTTGAGAATGAGATATTGATTAAGGTTACCTCGGACTCCGATCTAGAGGAGATAGTAGAATCCATCGGAGGAGAGATCATCGAGGAGATACCCCAACTGGGAGTAGTTAGGGTCAGATTATCAGCTTCTCTATCAGCTTTTCAGGCGCTTAACAAATTAGAAGATATGCCTGGGATTGAATACGCTGAATACAACTATCTCCGATATTTACACGTTGTTCCTAATGATCCTCTATACACACCTGGGCAGTGGGGACCTAAGATAATCGACTCTGAGAAGGCTTGGGATATTACTACTGGCTCGGAGGATGTGATCATCGCGGTTATAGACACTGGAGTAGATGGGACCCATCCCGATCTTTACGGAAAGGTTCTGGATGGCTATGATACCGTGAATGAGATCCCCATTCCCGCTAATACCAATAGCGATTGGTATGGGCATGGCACGCATGTCTCTGGTATAGCGGCAGGATGGGGTAATGACAACATCGGGATAGCTGGAACAGCTTGGAGATGCCGCATAATGCCGGTCAAGGTCTTCGTTGAACAGCAGAATGATGAGGATCCTCTTCCACCTGTACCGATGAAAGATAGAGCTACGGATTTGGACATAGCTGAGGCGATAGTATACGCCGTCGATCACGGGGCCTCAGTGATAAATATGAGCTTGGGTGGACCCGGCTATAGCCAGGCGTTGAAGGACGCGGTAGATTACGCTCTCAGCAATAACGTCGTCGTGGCAGCTTCTATGGGGAACAGCGCGAAACGAATATATGGATATCCGGCTGGCTATCAAGGCGTCATCGGGGTGGGAGCTACTGACGCTAATGATGAGCTAGCTTCCTTCTCCAGCAGGGGACATTATGCTTCTGTAGCTGCTCCTGGTTATAGGATCCTCTCCGCTCTCCCTTTGATCATAGAAGGGATAGCTCCAGGTAATGCAACGACAGGTTATGCTTCCTGGAGCGGGACTTCCATGTCGTGCCCCTTTGTTGCTGGTGCGGCTGCTCTGATTCTCTCCCTTCATCCCGAATTCACTCCTGACCAGGTCAAGGCTCAATTGGAGAAGACTGCGGTCGATCTTGGTCCCACAGGATTTGACGAGGGATTCGGTTATGGGAGGATCGATCTAGCTGCGGCTTTAGCCGATCTAGT
>CAZSTA010000302.1:0-2572 GCA_964609495.1 uncultured bacterium
TGCCATTGGGGATAAGCTCTCTGGTGAATGTAGCTTCCGCAGGGGGGATGAGCGACCTCAAGGTGATGGCTACGATGACTCACGGAGATTATTTCCTCTCAACGAAAATTTTGATCAGACATTTATACGTATATATATTTATAGTAGCTTATACTCTCATCGCCTCTCGTTGCTATCACTATTACCGAGGAAAGGGGGGAAATTTCTCGATACTGAGTCGCTACAGTTTCATCATCCTGCTTCTATACTTCGCCATTGGATACTTTCATCCTCATTATCCGATATGGTTGACTCCCTTTCTAGCTTTAGAGATAGATCGGGATAGAGATTTTATCGGATTGCATATACTTCAACTGCTATGTCTCGTCGTCTATAGCTTCTATTTAGGAGATACAAATTGGCATCTCTTCTCTCCGATCGATCCGGAGTTTATCTATAACTTGCCCAATCCTACCGCGGCTATCTCTCTCCTATATCCCTGGACGAAGTTTCTAAGCATCTTTCGGAGCATCTTCTCCGGAATATGCTTCTGGATGATCTATAAGCTCTTCACTATTTTACCCGCTAATTCGGAATTAGAACCGATATCGGAACCAGCCTGAGTATCTCAGAACTTCTTTCCCGATTTGGAAATACTCAGAGTTTAATCTAATAAAAAAGGAGGAAGTAAAAAATGCTCAAGAAAAGTTTGTTTTTAATATTAATCGTATCACTCATCGTTATCCTCGCTACCAATTGTGAACAGAACGGAGAACCCTCTCCATCTCCTAAACCACCGAACGCTGTAGCTAAGGCAAATCCCACTAATGGCCAGGCTCCCCTTGCCGTGCAATTTAAGGGATCGGACTCAACTGATCCTGATGGAACTATAGTCTCCTATGCTTGGACTTTTGGTGATGGGGGAACTAGTAATGTCGCAGATCCAGCTCATACCTATAACACCGCTGGGACCTATAATGCTAAGCTGACAGTTACCGATAACGATGGCAAGACGGATGATGACACAGTAACGGTCACCGTAACCGCGAACGGTGGCGGTCAACCTCCTAACGCAGTAGCTACCGCTGATGTAACAAGTGGCCCAGCGCCCCTTACAGTCCATTTCACGGGATCAGGCTCAACTGATCCTGATGGAACTATAGTCTCCTATGCTTGGACTTTTAACGATGGTGGAACTAGCAATATCGCAGATCCAACTCATACTTACAACACCGCGGGAAATTACACCGCCACCTTAACGGTAACCGATAACGATGGACTCCAGGACACGGCTACCATACCTATCACGGTAACTGCCGCTCCAGCTAGAGAAGCGGCCGTGTGGGTAGTGGTAGGACAGCCTGGCTCTGGCTATCTACTCAAGTATTCCATCGATGGCAATACGAAGCTAAAGGAGGTCGGAGGTCTTAACAATCCTTATGATGTGGATGTCGATCTGAGCGATGGATCGGTCTGGGTATCCGAATCGACAGAGGGAGGCAGTGGTGGTAATAGTATCTCGAAGTATTCCGTCGATGGAACTAAGCTATTCACGAAAACTCCGGGATTTAACAGTGCTTGGGGAGTGGCAGTAGACTCCTCAGACGGCTCCTGCTGGGTAGCCGATCATAGGAACTATAAGGTATGGAAATTCGACAAGAATGGAAATACCCTAAAGCAAGTAGGAGGCTTCAGCTTCCCGCGTATGCTCGATGTAAATCCCAGCGATGGCTCGGTTTGGGTAGCTGAGTTTAACGGCAAGAAAGCCACTAAACTAGATAAAAATGGGAATATAGTAACCAGCGTCACTGGCTTCACTTATTATGCCGAGGGTATCAATATTAATCCCAACAACGGTCGAGTTTGGGTTGCAGCTAGGGATGTAGGTGGAGGACAAGTCGCCACCTTCGGTCCAAATGGAGGAGGAGTTAATTTCATCGGTGGCTTCAAACCTCGAGGAGTCGGAGCCGATCCGGGAGATGATACAGCCTGGGTTGCGGATTATTTCAACCATCGAGTGGTAAAGATCGACGCTACTGGAACTCAACTTCATACCTTGGGCGCCCTCAATACCCCTTACGAGGTGGCGGTTAATCCCGATGATAGAACCGCCTGGATCTCAGACGTAGATGGGAAATTTATGGTTAAAGTATCCTCCACTTGCGCTAATTTAAAGCAAGTCAACCTAGCTAGCTATGGCTGGCCTCAAGGGATAGCAGTCGATCCCGGACATCCTTAGAATTTTTCGACCTAATTCCCCCTCACCCTAGCCCTCTCCCACGAGGGGAGAGGGAACATAATTAAGCCCCTCTCTTGATGAGATTAGTTTCCCCCTCCCTTGATGGGAGGGGTTAGGGGAGGGTGATTCAAATAATCCACTTTGGAACTACTTAATAAATATGAAAAGAGATCGAGCAAGACGCCTGAAGTTGTATAAATGGCTATTAATAGGATTGATAATAAGATTCCTGTTCATGCCCTTCACCGTCCATGATGACCTGGTAGCCGCTTACTGGAGATCCCACTTCCTCGCTAATCACGGCGTCCTTAACCTAAATGCCTATCTCACTCGATATGGAATCTCTCTAGGGCA
>CAZSTA010000303.1:0-2547 GCA_964609495.1 uncultured bacterium
TCTTCACTAATCCCAGGGATAAGCGAACCGAGGATTATATAACTGGCAGATTCGGATAGTAGGTTAAAGGGGGAACTGGTGTCCACTAAAGGAAAATTAATACTTTTATTATCGGGGCTACTAGGCGCTCTTCCTCTTTTGATATATTTACTCGAGGTAGAGATGAGGGGGAGAGGTTTCCCCTTTATATTTATATTCCTAGTTGGCTACTCTATAACCGTGATATACAGCCTCAAACTCTTTCTCGATATGAGATTGGTCCTAAAAGATATCAAGGAGAGGATAGAAGAGATAAGCCAGGGCAATTTTCAAGACGAACTTCCGTTAAGAAGAGGAGAATTTGAGGAATTAACCCTGGCTATCGACTCCCTATCATCGAAGTTAAAGGAGATGACTGAAAGCGCTCTCGATGAGAGGGAGAGAATGAAGATAATCTTGGAAAGCATGACCGAGGGGGTCCTGATAGTTGACGAGGAGGAGAAGATCGTCCTATTTAATGCGGCTGTAAAGAGGATGTTCGATCTCAAAGTGGATAATAGTCTGGGTAAATATATATTAGAAGTGATCAGAAGTGTTGATTTAAGAGAGATATTATCAGAAGTTATATCTTATGGGGAGGGTAGAAGTAAAGAGATAAATTTATATTACCCTTCCAAGCGAATCTTACTTGTTCGAGTGACTCCTCTTACTAAAGAGGAGATTTCTGATCTAAGAGGGGAAAAATCCCCCGAAGATAAGAGAGAACTGACTAGGCGATCGTTAGGAGCTATAGCTATATTTCATGATATAACGGAGTTGCATCAGATAGATGAAATGCGCCACGACTTCGTAGCCAATGTCTCCCATGAACTGCGCACCCCTCTGGCCTCTTTAAAGCTTATGGTGGAGACTCTATTGGACGGGGCTTTAGAAGATCAGGAGGCAAGTAAGGATTTTTTGGAGAAGATCTACTTGGAGACAGATCGCCTAGCGCGGTTGGTGAGCGATCTATTAGATCTATCGAAGATAGACTCTGGCAGATTGAAATTGAACTATAGACAGGTATCCTTAGCTGATCTGGTTGATTTAGTTATAACCAAATTAGAGATGAACATTCATCTAGCTGGATTAGAGGTGGAGGTCGATATTCCCGAAAATCTGACTTTATATGCCGATGAAGACAAACTCTCCCAGATTATGATTAACCTTCTTGATAACGCGATTAGATTCACTCCTAGAGAGGGATCAATAAGGGTTGAGGCTTCTCAGAAAGATAAGGAGGTTACGATATCTGTGAGTGATACGGGAATAGGTATCCCCAAAGAGGCTATCCCTCGTATATTCGAGAGGTTTTACAGGGTCGATAGGGCTCGCTCTCGAGAATCGGGAGGAACAGGGTTAGGACTATCTATAGTTAAGAATCTCGTTAAAGCCCATAAAGGTCGTATCGAAGTGGAAAGCGAGGAGGGGCAAGGCACCAAATTTATCATAATCCTTCCGAATGAGGCATCAGGGGATGATAGATTAAAAGGAGAGACCTATGTCAAGACGAGTGCTGATAGTTGATGATGAGAAAAATATGGTGGATACTTTAGTATATAATTTGAGAAAGGATGGCTATGAGATAAGCGTCGCTTATGATGGAGAGGAGGCTTTGGAGGTAGCAGAGTGTGATAAACCAGATCTCATCATCTTAGACCTGATGTTGCCAGTTATAGATGGCTTCGAGGTATGTAGAATTATCAGAAGAAAATCTGATATCCCTATCATTATGCTAACTGCTAAAGAGGAGGAAGTTGATAAAGTAGTGGGGTTGGAATTAGGAGCGGATGATTATATAACTAAACCTTTCAGCTTGAGAGAATTACGAGCTAGGATAAAGGCGGTTCTTCGCCGTTATGACGCTCAGATAGGAGTTGAGCCTTCTCAAAATAATAGTTGGACGATAGGAGAACTGGTCGTTGATTCGACGAGCCATCAGGTTACCTCAGGGGGCGAAGTTGTAGATCTTTCCCCCAAGGAGTATGATCTATTGGAGATATTGATAAAGAATGCTGGCCAGGTATTGAGCAGGGAGCTATTGATAGATAGGATCTGGGGAGCTGATTATTTTGGAGATGAGCAGACGCTTAATGTTCATATAAGAAAACTCCGTCAGAAGATAGGTGATGATTTCAGGGAGACTTCTTATATTCAAACGGTTCGAGGAGTGGGATATAGATTCTGGGATGGAGAGCAAGATTAGGGCATCTGATCTAGGCGAACTCTCCTAATCCTCTGGATTCAGAAACTAATAGGAAGCTGGAGAGCTTAGATAACGACTCTCTTAGAATACTCTCCATCTTCCTGAAATAATCCTTACTTAACTATCGCCATCTTCTCAAGAGCTTCTACCTTTCTCTCCTCATCTCTGGCTTCTAGCTTGTAGATATATACCCCATTGTCTATTAACTCTCCTCTCTCATCCGATCCGTCCCACTCGTATTCGTTGTATCCAGCTTCTCCCGGTAAATCCTCTATCTTCCTCACTAATTCCCCGGCTACGGTGTAGAGCTTCAAGGTTACTCT
>CAZSTA010000304.1:0-2536 GCA_964609495.1 uncultured bacterium
CCTTGGATCTTGTAAATTTCAATTCTGCCGCTAAGGCTGCTTCTGTTTGGACTGATGAACAGCTTCTCCAGAGCAATAAGGACTTTCTCGCTAATCTCAAGCCTAAGATAGATTTTGGCGATTTCATCATTGTTCATGGCAGCCCCCGTGATCCGATCTGGGAGTATATCTATTATCCTCTAGTAGCTAATATAAATTTTAGCTTCTTCAATAATTCTATCTGCTTCATTGGCCATACCCATTTAGCCGAATCGTATGCGAGGTTTATCAATGAGGAAAAGCTTGAATACACCTCGTTTTATGAGAGGGATGGCGGTCGTCTTAAACTAGATATTGAGAACAAGAGATATATATTGAACTCAGGAAGCGTTGGTCAACCTAGAGATGGCAATAGCAAAGCAAGTTTTGGTATATATGATACGGAGGAGATGTATTGGGAAGTGAGAAAATTAACCTATCCTATTGAAAAGACTCAGAAGAAGATGAAATCAGCCGATCTACCGCCTATTCTATATGAGAGGTTGGCAGTAGGAAGATGAAAGTTTGATATAGGCGCCCGTAGCTCAAAGGATAGAGCGACGGCCTCCGGAGCCGCAGGTTGGAGGTTCGAATCCTCTCGGGCGCGCCAAATTGGTATCTCCTAGAGGCTGGCTAGAATTGGCTAGTCTCTAGTTTTTTATAGGAAGATGCAGATGAGATATATACCGAGAAGGTTGATAGATGAGATCGCTAATAGATCGGATATAATCGAGATAGTAGGGAGGTATGTAGAGCTTAAGAGGATAGGAAGATCCTTTCGAGGCTTATGTCCCTTTCACGAGGATAAAAATCCCTCCTTCTTCGTAGATCCTGAGAGGAAGCTCTACCACTGCTTTGGTTGTTCCGCTGGAGGAGATATCTTCACTTTTATCGAAGATATGGAGAATCTGAGCTTTCCTCAAGCTGTGAAGTGGCTCGCTGATCAGATAGGATTTCCTCCCCTGCTAAATCTGACTCCCAAGGAGAAGGCGAACGAGAGGATCATCGAGTTAAACGAAATCGCTGCCAATTTCTATCATCAATTTCTCTTTAAGGAGGAGGGAAAGCGGGCTAGAGATTTTCTCGAGAAAAGAGGGATAGCTGAGGATACATTTCGTGAATTCCTCTTGGGTTGGGTCCCTGCCTTTTCTGGCATAGTTGAGCATGCAAAAAGATTTGGCTTCACCGAGAGATCGCTTTATAAGGCGGGATTGATAGTGGGGAGAAAGGGGTTGGATTCTTTTCAACAAAGGTTGCTCTTCCCTATCCATAATGATAAGGGAAGGATAGTTGGGTTCGCCGGTCGCGCTTTAGATGAGAAGCTAAATCCTAAGTATATCAATTCCGCCGGGAGTGATATATTCCGTAAAGGAGAATTGCTATACGGATTAAGTAAAACTCGTCGTTCCTTCAGGAGAAGAGGAGCGATAGTAGTAGAGGGCTATCTCGATCTTCTAACGCTCTTTCAAGCTGGAATAGATAATGCGGTAGCTATTATGGGGACTGCTCTAACCTCGGGACAGATAAATCTCCTCAAACGATATACGAAAAGTATATATCTATGTTTAGATTCTGATACCGCTGGATACAATTCTCTTGATAGAATTTCGGCATCGTTAAATGTTTTAAGGAAGGATAGCAACATATCTCCCTCCTTCAAGGTCATATCTCTTCCCGAGGGCTTGGATCCCGCTGATTTTATCCAATTAAAAGGAAGAGAAGCCTTTATTGAGCTCGTGAACAAGGCTACTTCTATTTTAGAATTTGAGCTTGAGAGGAGTTTGAGATGTAGAGATATGGATTCCTTAACGGATAAGATGGAGGCAGTTAGAGAGATAATACCCATAATTTCTGGAGTGAATAGATTGGAGAGCGAGATAGCTGTTTCTCATCTAGCTAAAGCTTTGTCGATCGAGCAAGATGCTATCTTTAGGGAGATAGAGAGGTCTTCGAATAAAGACAGTCTATCAAAGGAAGAATATCTGGTCGATATATTATGTGAGCTGAGGAATAAGTTATCCTCTGTATCCGGGTTGAAATCTCGCTTTATTCTTCCCGATCAAACTATCCGTCAGATAGCTACTTGTCAGCCTGAAACATTTGAGGAATTGGAGGCTATAAGGGGGATTGGTGAGATAAGGCTTGCTAAGTATGGAAGGTTAATTTTAGCTATTCTGATTTGGGATAGATCGGATATTGACAAATTGCTGAAGGAATATCCTGAGGCTTGCAGATTCGGGATTAGCTATCATAAAACCACTTCTGCTCTCAGCTTAGTTCCATCCCTAATCAATATCATCTATGCGGCGGTGCGGGAGGTTCAAGTAAGAAGGACTACGCTGGCTAAGATCCTGATCGGCTATGAAAGTAAGATGATCAAGAAAAAGGGATATGATAAGCTTAGATGTTACGGGCGTTTAGAAGGAATGAGCCAGAATAGTATCCTAGGACTTATAGATGAATTAATAGATAGAGGATATTTTGAATTTACAGATAAGGATATGATAAAACCTAAGAG
>CAZSTA010000305.1:0-2521 GCA_964609495.1 uncultured bacterium
GAGACCATATAAAATCTAGCTTCAGCTTCAATTTAGAGAGCTAATTTTTGACAGAGCCAAACCAAAAGGGAGGGGGGACGAGAAATAGTGCGAAGCATAGACTTAAGCTCTATCTTGATGTTCCCTCTCCCCTCGTGGGAGAGGGCCAGGGTGAGGGGGGATTTATATCTTGAACTCCCTAGCGAAAAGCTACTTAAAATCTGCTAGCACAAGCTTTACATGCTTAGGATCTTGTATTTTCTCTTGTAATTAACTTGATAGCGTGGTATAATATAGATATACAAATCAAGATATATTGTGTGATTTTATGAATGTTATCGATAAGGAGCTATCAAGAGCTTTCAAATCTAGAAATCTTAGAATGACTAAGCAGAGAGCGGCTATCTTAGAAGTACTCAGAGGTACTGATTTGCACCCCACTGCCGATTGGATATATGAGAAAGTCCGCGAGATACTTCCTAATATAAGCTTAGGGACAGTTTATAGAAATCTCAATATCCTTAAAGAACACAGATTGCTCAAAGAATTAAATGATGGTGGCGAGGTAAGCCACTTCGACGGAAATACTGAAAATCACTATCACTTTATATGTCTAAGGTGTAAAAGGATATTCGACATCGATGAGCCAGTCGATATCCAGTTGGATAGAAGGATCTCCTCTAAAACTGGCTTCGAGATTGATCATCATCGGTTAGAATTCTATGGTATATGTCCGGCTTGTAGGGGCCTTCCCTATTAATATAGGGGGTAGAAAAGGTAACTTTTTTAACCTTGAGTTCTATTGACTGCAAAAAAATTACCTTTTAGGGGAGGATCCCTCCCCCTATAGAATGAAGGAGTAAAAAGGATAGATGGGAGAGTATCAGGAGGTGGAAATCAGGACTGAGACGATAAAGCTTGGTCAGTTCCTGAAATGGATAAATCTTACTCTTTCGGGAGGGGAAGCCAAGCGACTGATCGAAGATGGACTTATTAAAGTTAATGGAGAAGTAGAGATAAGACGAGGTAGGAAGTTGAAAGCTGGTGATGTGATAGAGATAAGTGATTACGACACTTTTAAGATCGTTATTAAGGGGAGATAGATTTTGCAACTTAAGAGATTAACCCTCCGAAACTTCAGAAACTTTCCCCAAATAGACTTAAGATTCGGTTTTTCTCCGACCATCTTTATCGGCAATAACGCTCAGGGTAAGTCTAATCTGTTAGAGGCGATATATTTCCTGGTAAGTGGACGCTCTCCCCGCACTACTAAGGATAATGAGATGGTAAGGTGGGACTGTGAGGCAACTTATCTAAGAGGGGAGATAGAGAGAGCTGGAAGTGACATCTTACTGGAGATCATCCAACCTAGAGTGGGGAAGAGAACGATTAAATTTAATAATAACAAGCTCAATCGATTAACCGAATTGATAGGGCAAATTAAGGTGTCGATCTTCTCTGCCGAGGATCTAGGGGTAGTGAAAGCCGATCCCTCCTATCGTCGTAGATTCATCGATCTGAGTTTATTTCAACTCAGTCCTCAGTATCTATTCTATAGCCAACGTTATCAAAAGATATTACAACAACGTAATATGCTTCTCAAGAGGGTCAGGGATAAAGAAGCCTCTCCTGATCAGCTTGAGGTTTGGGACAAACAGTTGATAGATGTTGGAGCGGAGTTGATGTTGAGAAGGATAAATTATATCTCTCGACTAGACGATGTATCTAGTGGCATACATCGTCTTTTAACTGAAGGAGTGGAGAAACTAGAGATAGTTTATGAACCATCCTTCCCTATTAATATAGGAAGGGTAGAGGGAGGGCTTCCTTCCCCTATAGAAGGGGATGGACTCGAGAGGATAAAGGATAGCTATCGTCAGAAGATACGGCAGAGGAGAGGCATAGAGATCCACCGAGGGATGACGCTCTATGGTCCTCATCGCGATGATCTGATATTTTATGTAAATGATGTAGATATGAAAGTGTATGGCTCTCAAGGACAGCAGAGGACGATCGCATTATCCCTGAAGTTAGCGGAATTGGAGATCATCGGAGAGGAGGCGGAGGAAGCTCCTCTCCTTCTCTTAGATGATGTAGCCTCGGAATTGGATGATCCCCGACGGGAGTTCGTCTTCACCCAATTGGAGAAGGAGAAGGTGCAGATCTTTATCACTGGCAATAGATTAGACGATTTTCCCTTTCGCTTTAGAGATAAAGCAGAGATATTTATGATATCGGGAGGGTGGGTGGAATCTATAGTCGATAAAATAAGCATAAATAATCATAGGGATTTGACCCTCTTTGGAGATAATGTTCAGGAAATAAGAGATTGAGCAATTATTAATAGTGGAGGTGACGTTAGTCAACTACTGACGACTAAAGGTCGTCAGCTTGTAGCTCTCCTCTTTCGAGGAGTCTATGATTTAAGGAAACTTTTTTACCTTGAGTCCTACCTAGGAAGCATATAGAATCGGGGATCAAAAAGTTTTTACTTCGTGATGATTTCAGATCGAGTTATAACTCCCCCTCACCCTGGCCCTCT
>CAZSTA010000306.1:0-2506 GCA_964609495.1 uncultured bacterium
ATAAGGAGGGGGGTATACCGCTAGTTATCTTCAACCCTCTCTCTTGGAAGAGGAGCGATCTGGTGGTAACTCATGTGATAACGAATCAAGTGAATCTGGGGGGCGTAGTTGTAAAGGATGCGAATGGTAAGGAGCTACCCTGCCAGATACTAAAGAAGGAGGAAGCCTCGGAAGATGATAGGATAGATACGTTCAGAGAACAGACCCGCTTCGATATCCTCTTCGTGGCTCGTGATGTTCCGTCAATGGGATATAAGGTCTATTATGTGTATCCAGTGAAGGAGGAGGTGAAGTATGAGAGCGATCTGGAGGTATCGGAGAATAAGATTAAGAATAGCGAGTATGAGATAGGACTAACCGATGGCTTTATAAGTAGTTTGAAGTGTCAAGGTATAGAACTATTGGGAGAGGAAGAGTATAAGTTCAATGAGATAGTAGTGCTTGAGAATATTCGCCACGATCTGGAGGATGATATTGACGAAGAGGCGCGTCAAGAGGGACGAGAAGTCGATAAGACGAACTTCACTGGACGTCAGTGGCGAGCGAGCGATAATCCTACTCAAGTTGAGATCGTCGAGAAGGGGCCAGTCCGAGCGGTTTTACGAATTTCGGGAAAGGTCCTCGATGTTCCGATAGTTCAGGAGATAACCCTATACAAGGGATTATCCCGAGTAGATCTTAGTGCTACTATCGACTGGAAGGGTAAGAAGAACACCTTAGTCCAACTTGCTCTTCCCTTCGCTATTCCCGATTCTCACGCTACTTATGAGACTCCCTTCGGGCATGTGGTCTTTGGTCAGGATGAGATGGAGGGAAGTTTCAAGGACGCGGGCGGACGCTTTGTTCAGAAGTGGGGTGATGTGGGTAACGATAAATACGGAGTAACTTTAGCTACTCAGAATTGCACTCATTTCCTAAAGGATAATGGCGTCTATCCTGTTCTGATCCGAACTGCTTATAGCTCGGGAACTCCTTTCCTCTGGTATTACCAATGTGGTCGTCATACCTTCCGCCATTCGTTACTTCCCCATCGAGGGGATTGGAAGTCTGCTCACTCCTTCCGTCACGGTTGGGAGTTCAATAATCCCCTAATGGTCGGAAAGATGGATAGCTGTCGTCCGATCGCTCCTATAAAAGGCAAGAATTATCTCGCCGAGGAAGGTTCTATGGGAGAGGTGGATAAGGAAAATGTTGTGTTGACCACGATCAAACAAGCTATGGATAAGGATGGGTGGATAGTTAGATTATTTGAGGTAGAAGGGAAGAGTGAAGAGATAACTTTGAAATTCTCCTTCCCCGTCAAAAAAGCTTGGGAAGTCGATCTTATGGAGGATGAGATGGAGTCCCTTCTATTTGAAGATAATGAAGTGAAGTTGCAGGTAGCTCCCTACGGGATACATACCTTGAAGGTCTGGTTTTAATAGCAGGATCTCAATCCCTTCCTCTCTCCTCTAAGGGGGAGGGAAGGGGTTAGATATAAATTCGCAGGAGGAATAAATATGATTCCAAAAGACATTGAGCAAATTACTGAGGAAGACTTACAATATCTAGTAGATAATTCGGTATTAGAGAGCAAAACACTAGATTATAAACAATCATTACCAGGTAACAAAGATAGTGATAAAAAAGAATTTCTTGCAGATGTTTCATCTTTCGCAAACGCTAGTGGTGGCGATTTAATATATGGCATTATTGAGGATAGGAACACAGGGACTCCCGAAAAATTAGCGGGGTTGTCTATTAAAAATGTTGATCAGGAAATTAGCAGATTAGAAAATATAATAAGAGATGGAATTGAACCAAGAATAATAGGGATAACCATTCAACCAGTTGCTCTCTCAAATTCAAAAACAGCTTTAATAATCAGGGTCCCTAAAAGTTGGATCAGTCCTCATCGTGTTTCTCTTGGAAAGCATAATAAGTTTTACTCAAGAAATTCAGGGGGAAAATATCAATTAGATGTTGGGGAATTGCGAGTTGCTTTTAATTTATCCGAAACAATAGCAGAAAGAGTTAGAAGATTTAGAGAAGATAGGATATCAAAGATACTTGCTAGTGAAACTCCTTTCCTCCTTTATGATAGTGCCAAGATAGTCCTTCATCTAATACCATTCATTTCGTTTACTCCTGCTCAAAGTTATGATATAAGTAAAATAGCCTCTAATCCTGGGAAAATGCAACCAATATATTGTTCTGGATGGGATCACAGATATAACATTGATGGATTCTTAACTTATTGCGGAGCTAGAGGAGAAAAATCGCATTCTTATGTTCAACTCTTTAGGAATGGAATTATTGAGGCTGTAGAAGGATTTCTGCTTGATCCTCGCCACAAGGAAGGAAGGTTATTAATTCCTAGTGTTGCTTATGAAAAAGAGTTAATTAAATCACTCTCCGATTATCTTTCTGTTCTTAGAACATTAAATGTTGAGTTGCCGATCTTCATCTTCTCAACTCTACTTGGAGTTAAAGGATACTCGATGGGTACCAGCCGATCATCTAGAGT
>CAZSTA010000307.1:0-2488 GCA_964609495.1 uncultured bacterium
GCCCATGGATCTCTCCCCAGAAGATAGGCTGCTTCCTCCCATCTTCCACGACCTTAATAGGATTGCTAACTCCAGCCACCTTATTGCCAGAATCTTCCACAAAGATACGAACTACTCCCGCCCTTCCGATCTTCAAATCTTTGAACTCACGAGCGGAATCATCCTCTTCTGTGAAGGTATAATCTATAGGGAAACCATCTCCTTCGCCACCAATAAGCTCGATCCTCATCGTTCCCTCATAATCGCTTGCCAAGTTGCTATAAGTATCGCAAGCCACCACCCTTAGGTCAAAGGGTTCATTCTCCTCTACAACCATAGGGGCTTTAACCTTTAGATATTTTGCTTTGCCTCCTACAACCTTTATCTTGGGTAGAAGGTGAGCGATCTTTCTGACTGGGGCTAGGCGGGTGATGACTCTGAACCAAGAAGCCTGATTCAATATCTTATTATCGGGCTTCCCCTCGGTATCCACGAAGATGGGGAAATCCACCTCTCTAGCCATAATTTGAGCCTGAGCTCCTATAGAGCCATAGGAAGTATTGCCATAGGTTATCTTAATAACATCCCTGTGAAATAGGGTTGCCCCCTCAATGAGGCCTTGGATTATATGACATCCGAGGCTGTAGCGTTGCAATTTCTCTGGAACAGGAATTACTCGTAGGGAAATATTTCCTGCACCTTGTAAGATCGCAGTAGTGTAGCCAGGGGCTACACTATCATAGGTCTGGGGGATCGACCAGGTATTGGTGGGATAGCTGGTGTTGAAGACGATCTCGATTCCTCCCCCGGGAGGAATCGGCTTTTTACCAACAGTATAGACGAACTCCCAGGTTCCGTATCCTCCAGCTTCTATCTCCTCCTTACCCACCACGTATACAGATCCAAGTTCAGGATGAGAAAAGGTTTCAGTCACATCGTTAAGCTTTTTCTTCATATTGTTATCACTCTCCACCCAGGATTAGATTTATCACCTCTCTTCATCGTCGTTCCCTAATAGACGACCACCCTATCCTCCAAATCAGCTACGAACTTCCTCAATTTTAGATCTAAATCTTTGGCTATTCCGGGCTCCTTATCGATCAGATTATTTTGCTCCGTAGGATCATCTTTGAGGTTATATAGCTCGGGAGGCTTGTTCTCGTGATATACCTTATCCTCAAACCAGAACATATAGCTCCACTCATAATCCTTGATAGCCCAAGAACGATTGTAAATCCCTATATAAGCATAATCTCGAATCTTATCGACCTCTCCCGCCATAAGTGGTAGCAGGCTCCTCCCATGCATCTCCTTAGGCCCTTCGATGCCTAAGAAGTCGAGTATAGTGGGCATAAGATCTGGCGTTTCGATTAGAGCGGATATCCTCTTGCTATGGGCTATCTCAGGATGCTTTATGATGAAGGGAATATGAACTAACTCCTGATAGAGCCAAGGACGGCACTTTCTAATTATCCCATGATCACCGAAGGGCTCTCCGTGATCGGTAGTATAAACTATCAAGGTGTTATCGAAGAGTCCCATCTCCCTCAACTTATCGAGGAATATCCCCACCCACTTATCTACAATAGTCACCTCTCCCGCATAGAGGGCTTTGGTATGGTTCAGCTCTTCTTCCGTAAGGTATCCCTCTACTAAGCGAGGAATAGGATCGATTATATCCTTTCCCTCGTAATCGGGATCATACATCTTATCGTAAGGAGGGCATGGATCCCAGGGCTCGTGAGGATCGAAGCAATCGAGCCAGAGGAAGAGATTATCCCTCCTCTCCTGTTTCTCCAGCCACTCGATTCCGGCTTTCACCACTTGGGCTACGAAATGATCCTCATCCGTCCTCCAATTATGCGTATTCTTTAGATACTGCTTCAGTAGCTCTCTAAATCTCGTATCCTGACCATCGCTCTTATAATATTTATCCACATCTACCTTTATATCAGGATCGACTATATAAGGATCGTATTCTTGTCCCCTAATCCATCTGACGTAGTCAAACCCTCTCCCATAACCCATCTGTGGCTTGTGCATATGATAGACATCGGTGATCAGAGCGGAATTGTACCCTTTATCCCAAAGTATCTCGGAAAGAAGGATATCATCCGATTCTATACGTTGCCAACCGCGGAAGGGGAAGGTGTACCGACCGGTGAAGAAGGTGGTTCGGGTGGGAAGAGTAGGAAGCCCTTCACTATAAGCCCATTCAAAGAGCGTAGATTCTGAGGCTAGCTTGTCGATATTAGGCGTCTTTATCCAATCATTACCATAAGTTCCTACGTGATCCACCCTTAGACTATCGGTTATGATAACTATTACGTTCATCAAATTCTCTCCTTTCTTATATCCTATAAAAGCGGAATAAAGTATCGAAGCATGTAAAACTTTGTGCTGGGGAATATGATTCCCCCCTCACCCTATCCCTCTCCCACGAGGGGAGAGGGAACTTAATTGAGAGGCTCTCTTGATCTTTTATTTCTCCCCCTCCCTTGACGGGAGG
>CAZSTA010000308.1:0-2484 GCA_964609495.1 uncultured bacterium
TCCCCTTTTTATGCTATAATTAGAGAAGGAATCTCTAACTATAGGGGGTAGAGGGAAAATGACATTTTTATATACCATGGGGTATGAGGGGGTTAGTGTTAAAGAATTCGTTAGTAAACTAATGAGCAATAATATCGATATTGTTATAGATGTTAGACAATATCCTCATAGTAGAAAGAAGGGCTTTTCCAAATCCCAATTGCAAGCAATTTTAGAAAGTGGAAATATAACATATATTCATCTAGGAGCATTGGGTAGTCCACCTGAGATAAGAAAACAGCTTCGTGAAAGTGGAGATTATGACAATTTCTTTGAACAATATAGTATATATCTTAGAAGTCAAATTGAATATATAGATCGGATAAATGAGCTTTTGGAGGATAAGAATTGTTGTCTATTATGTCTAGAAAGGAATCCCGAACAATGTCACCGCAAATTAATATCAGCAGAAGTAAAAAAGCGAAATAGTAATGGATTAAGGGTTGTGCATATATGAATAAACCAGATGAATGGATAGAAAAAGAAATCCTGATAACTGTTAAAGCATATCCCAATAGAAGCAAGAAATATGGAGAAACTGTTTGTGTAGCAGGCATCAGCAAAGAGGATGGTTGGATAAGATTGTATCCTGTTCCTTTCCGCGATTTAGAGGATTGGCAAAAATTCAAGAAATATCAGGTTGTTAAATTAAAAGTTAAGAAACAAGAGGGAGACTCAAGACCAGAAAGCCATCGTCCTAATTTTGATGATATGGAAATAATAAGAGAATTATCTACAAAGGGAGACAAAAACTGGACATTGAGGAAAGAGTATGTATTGCCAACATTAAGTAATTCAATGTGTGAGATATTAAGAGAACAAGAGAGAAGCGATAAATCCTTAGGAGTATTTAAGCCAAAGGAGGTGATAGAACTTGTTATAGAGGAAGATACCTCAAAATCCGGTAATCAAAGTATGCAATTATCACTATTTAGTAATAAACAACCGTTAGAAAAAATACCATATACTTTCAAATATCACTATAGATGTGATGATCCAAATTGTAATGGGCATGAACAATCGATAAGTGATTGGGAGATTTTCGCATTATATCGAAGAATGAAAAGAGAATACGAAGATATAGAGATAGTTAAGGAGAAGGTGAGAGAAAAATTTATAGATCAACTTTGTAGTCCTAAAAGAGATACATATTTTTTTGTAGGTAATCATTCACGACATCGTAACTCCTTTATGGTTTTAGGAGTGTTTTATCCACCTAGAGATCCTAATTTACCTCTATTCCAATATCAATAATCTAATTACTATGAATCTCTTTGATTTAGAAAGAGAGAAGAATATCGAAAGGGAAGCTCCTCTAGCTCTGCGGATTCGTCCTCGCACCCTAGAGGAGTTTGTTGGTCAGGAGGAGATCGTTGGGCCGGGCAAGCTCCTGCGAAGAGCGATAATCGCCGATCAATTAAGCTCTCTTATCTTCTGGGGTCCTCCGGGAACGGGGAAGACTGCTCTAGCTAAGATCATAGCCAATACGACCCAAGCGGAATTCGAGCAGTTGAACGCGGTAACCTCCGGAGTTCAGGATATCCGCAATGTGGTTCAGAGAGCTATGGAACGAAGAGGGATGTTCAATCGGAGGACGATCCTCTTTATAGATGAGATCCATCGCTTCAACAAGGCTCAACAGGATGCTCTCCTCCCCTATGTGGAGAATGGCACCGTAATCTTGATCGGAGCTACTACGGAGAATCCTTACTTCGAGATAACTCCTCCTCTCATCTCTCGCTCTCGCATCTTTCAATTTAAGCCCTTGACGGAGGAAAATATCCGCACTATACTAAATATCGCTCTAAAGGATGAGGAGAGGGGATTAGGGAAATATAAGATTGAACTGGAGGAGGAGGCCTTGAAGCACCTGATCGACGTGGCTAATGGCGACGCTCGCTCGGCCCTGAACGCCTTGGAATTAGCGGTTGTTACTACGAAACCTGACGAGAGAGGGCTAAGGCATATCACCCTCGAGGTAGCTGAGGAATCGATTCAGCGTCGAGCGGTGATCTATGATAAGAGTGGTGATAGCCACTATGATACCATCTCGGCCTTCATCAAAAGTATGCGTGGCAGTGATCCCGATGCCGCTCTCTACTGGCTAGCTAAGATGATCTATGCAGGAGAGGATCCTCGTTTCATCGCTAGAAGGATGGTGATCTTCGCCTCGGAGGATATAGGAAACGCTGACCCTCATGCTATATCAGTCGCCACCGCCGTAGCGCATGCCGTTGAATATGTCGGTATGCCCGAAGCTCAATTATCCTTAGCCCAGGGTGCGACCTATCTAGCCACTGCAGAGAAGAGCAATGCCTCTTATCAGGGATTGATAAGAGCTTTAGATGATGTGAAGAATGATAGAACGATGCCTGTTCCCCTTCATCTGCGAAGTAGCTCTTACAAGGGGGCTAAGGATTTATCTCGCGGAGAGGAATATAAATA
>CAZSTA010000309.1:0-2477 GCA_964609495.1 uncultured bacterium
CTAAGACGCCTCTATACCCCTATCCTCCCTTTACTTACCTATTATTTCTGTTATTAGCGATAGTGCCTACGATCTTCGGACATACAGTATTTAACTGGTCACTCAGATACATCGAAACCTCGATCGTAGCGGTGAGCATCTTGGGAGAGCCGATTGGAGCAACTATTCTAGCGATCCTATTTTTAGGAGAGATTCCATCAGTTGTTAAAGTGCTAGGTGGAGCACTCATTCTATTCGGGATATATATCTCCGCTAATAGATCTAAGGTCGTTGAGGAGAGGGCTTTAGAGTAGATATTATATTTATCTATCATTCCTGATATATGCCCTCTCCAAGTATGAGGGTGTCAGCACTAAATCTATAACAAGATCCTCACTGCTTACTGCAACCTTCAATACATAGCCACTTAAACCTATATGAAGCATATCTCCGCTTTCCAACTTCTCCACTATTATTCTCTCTGGTCGCCCCGAACCCCTTTTTAGGAAGCTCCCATTAGAGGAATCAAGATCGTGAAAGATAAAGCCATCTTTATACTCTATCCTAGCGTGGTGATTAGACACCCTCTTGTCAGGGAGAACTATCATATTATCTTCTCCCCGACCTATAGCTATCGGACAATCCATCTTCACGAACCTATATTCTCGTTTCATCTTTGTAAATGCCCACCCCTAGCAACTAAGATTTATACCTCTAGTCGCTATTAAGAGGAGAAGCTTCCTTTGTAACAATTTTCACAAGCGATCTCGGTCGAAAAAATCTTATCCAAATAATTGATTATTATACTCGATTCTGGTATAATTAAAGTAGAAATTTGAATAGTTATATAGGCGGAAAAATCCAAATATAAGCTAAATTAACTCCCCCTCACCCTATCCCTCTCCCACGAGGGGAGAGGGAACATCCAGATAAGCCTGATCTATTCAGTTCCCCTTCCCTTGACGGGAGGGGTTAGGGGAGGGTGGTTTAAAGATATTGAGGAATTGAAAATGACATCACTTCTAAACAAAATACGGGAATTATTAAAAGCCGAATATCTCAATGTTGGTATTGTGGGAATATTGACATTAATAGTAAGCATAATCCAAGTTGTCCCGCAAGGAAGAAGGGATAGAAAGCTGAGAGAATCTGCCAAGTTTCCCTTTGATCCCATTTCTTTGAAGAATCTTTTCTCCCGCTTAGCCCTCGATAATATCCCCTATCTGGATAGACCAAAGAATTGGAAGAAGGCAAAGGATGAAAAGAAGTCAAGAAGAATCCTCATCACTGGAGGGCGAGGAATGGGTAAAACTAGGGAAGCTTATGAGAGGATCAGGGAGATCAAGAAGAATTACTTAGAGGAAACAACGATCCTCCTCCCCCAAGAGAACACCTTCAAGCCTCCTCCTGGTTATTATCCAAATATCAGGACCAATCGTATTATTCTTCTTATAGATGACATCCCTCGTAGGTATATCAGCCAAGGTGAGAGTCAAGAGGGAGTTCAAGGCTATGACTTTCAGAACAATCTGGAGGAGGTGATCGAATATTTCGAGGAACTCTCTCCGAACTTCATTCTGATCGCCACTGCTAGAAGCGATGAGCTGGAGAAGATGAATTATCCGAGAAATGAGTTCTGGAATACCTTCGAGGAGATCTGTTTAGAGAAGCTTGATGAGGATAGAACGATAGAATTTATTAATAGATTGAGCAAGGAATTCGAGATATCTATTGCGGATGAGTTGAAGGAGGAGATAGCGAGAAGTAATTATGGTTCGCTGAAGAACTTGGCTTTCTTCTTCAGAGAGAAGAGCGGTGGAGAGATCTCTTCTGCCGAGGTGAGGGATTTCCGAGAACGACAGGGCGAGATTTGGAAAGAAGTATATAATAGATTGGGTGATGGTGAACAGCTTATCTTTCAGGTGTTGAGCCTGCTATATCAAGGGCAGATACTTTCCCATCTGGAGATGGTTATTAGACTAGGGATGAAACTGGAAAAGGGCTTGATCTGGAGAGAGAAGGGAAAAGTTAAGAGAGCGATAGATAGCTTGGTGAGAAAGGGATGGATAGAGAGAGGGGATGGGATAATCTCTTGCCATCCAATTCAGATCGAGGAGATAGTAGAGTTAGAAGAATGCTTAGAATTAGTAGCAAAAGAATTTATGGAGGTAGCCAGTAATAAACGATATAGATTAGTGATGTATTCTTCATTTTACTCTTTCGGTGGTGTTTTGTATTATGCGAAACACTATAAATTACATTCTAAGGTAACTGAAACTGCTATCAAGATCAAGCCTAATGATGCTGATGCTCACAACAACCTAGGGCTTGCCTACTATAATCAAGGGAAGCTAGAGGAAGCTATCTCCGAGTATAAAACCGCTCTCCAGATCAAGCCTGATTATGCTCCCGCTCACAGCAATCTAGGGCTTGCCTACAAAACTCAAGGGAAGCTAGAGGAAGCTATCTCCGAGTATAAAACCGCTCTCCAGATCAAG
>CAZSTA010000310.1:0-2461 GCA_964609495.1 uncultured bacterium
ATGGGGGGCTAGTGGTCGCTGGTTCAAATCCAGTCGCCCCGACCATTTCTATGCCCTTAATAGCATTTATTCATTGGCTAATGAAATCAGGAACATATAAGTGAAAATTCGTATCGATCTCTAACCTTAGAACGTGCGGAAGAACGAGGCGCAAATGAAGAAGAGATTAAGGATGTCATAGAGACAGGCTTCCTTATAGAAGCGAAGTATAGTCGGTTTGGGAAAGCAAAGGTCTTTCCCTTCAAATGGGAGGGGTAAAGATTAAGGTTTACTATAATGATAAAACCGATTTGCTTTATATCAGGTTCGATGAGCGAAAACAGCAAGTTGTGAACAAAAGGGTCGCCGAGGATATTGTTCTTGACATTGGGGATAAAGATAGAATAATTGGGATTGAAATTTTAGATGCTTCAAAGCATGTGAATCTTGAAGCTCTATTGCCGATTCATTACGAATTACAGAAATAAAGGTTTTTCACTGGCTACAGTAAACACGGACTTGGCGGTTTCGATGCTTCGCACCTTTCCAGTCGCCTCGACCAAATGACGATAACAAATTACAATTTTAGATCTCACCTAGAACTGGGCATAGATAAAGCTGAACATATTTTACACTATGAATGTTACTGCCATTGCTAAAAAGGAGGGATTTCTCATGAGGCAGTTTAAAATTGTCATAGAGAAACATCCCGACGGTTATGTAGCATATCCATTAGGACTCAAAGGTGTTGTAGTCGGACAGGGAGATACCTATGAAGAGGCACTTTCTGATGTAAAATCAGCGATTCGTTTTCATATTGAGACCTTTGGAAAGGAAGTATTAGAGGTAGAGCCACAAATTATTGAGGCTTTTGTTGCCGAAGCAAGAGTAGAAGTTTGATGACAAAGTTTCCTGTTAATGCATCCAAGCGAAAGGTAGTAAATAGGAAGAACGGAAGAAAGGGGGGCATAGACTATGAGATATAGAGTTTTGATTGAGCAGGATGAGGGAGGGATGTTTGTTGCTGAATGTCCTTCTTTACCAGGATGTATTTCTCAGGGCAAGACTCGGAAAGAGGCTCTCGAGAACATTCAAGACGCTATTAAAGGCTACTTAGAAAGCCTCAAGAAGCATAATGCTGATTTGGTTAAGGACGAGGATTAAGTTCCCGTTAACGGTGTTTCAAGATAGGCCTGAGCAGTATTCAGTAATTGCGATCATTTCTATGCCATCAATAGCATTTACCCATTGTAATTGAATATAAATGTTAGGTCGGGGCGTGGCGCAGTCTGGTAGCGCACCAGCTTCGGGAGCTGGGAGTCGCTGGTTCAAATCCAGTCGCCCCGACCAATTCTATGTAATAAGGTGAAAAAAATGGAAAATAAAATCGAATTGGCTTACTATGGAAAAGAATCTGAGGAAAAAATCCTGAAAGGAGAATTTCCTGCTACTTTTAAGGAGATCAAATCTTCTGGTATTTTAAGGTTAGACGGTTGGCAAAATATGCTCATCTTAGGGGACAATCGGGCAGTGCTTAGACTTCTCCTTCAAAACCAATCAATTAAGGGAGAGGTAAGATTAGTTTATATAGATCCACCGTTCTCAACAAATCAAGTATATAAGGGTGGTAAAGATAGGACTGCTACAGTAAGTAGAAGTGAGGAGGATACTACGGTATATGAGGATACTCTTATAGGCTCAGAATATCTCGAGTTTTTAAGGAGAAGACTTATCCTCCTAAGAGAAATATTAGCGGATGATAGCTCTATATATGTTCATATTGACTGGAAAATGGGACATTATGTGAAGGTTCTTATGGACGAAATATTTGGTCAAGAGAGGTTCATAAACGATATAACCAGGGTCAAATGCAACCCTAAAAATTTTAAGAGAAGAGCTTACGGAAATATTAAAGATATGATTCTGTTCTATTCTAAAACAGATAGTTATGTTTGGAATGACCCTCAAGAAGAGCTAACAGAAGAGGATATAAAGAGGCTGTTCCCGAAAATTGATAAGAATGGAAGAAGATATACGACAACGCCTTTACATGCTCCCGGAGAAACTAAAAATGGTCCTACTGGAAAACCATGGAGGGGTAATAAGCCGCCTAAAGGAAGACACTGGAGATACCCTCCCGATAAGTTGGAGAGGTTGGATAATCTAGGATTAATTGAGTGGTCATCAACAGGGAATCCTAGAAAGAAGATCTATGCGGATGAAGCCTTAGCGAGAGGGAAAAAATTACAAGATATCTGGGAGTTTAAAGACTCTCCTTATCCTACATATCCTACGGAAAAGAACCTAGATATGTTAAAAATGATTGTAGAGGCTTCATCCAATCCAGATGATATAGTTTTAGATTGTTTCTCTGGATCAGGAACTACCCTCGTAGCGGCAGAATTGATGGGAAGAAAATGGATAGGTGTAGATAATTCTCCTGCGGCTATTGAGATCGCTCAGAAAAGATTGAATTCAATAA
>CAZSTA010000311.1:0-2459 GCA_964609495.1 uncultured bacterium
CTATATATGTCTACATTTGACACCCATAGAAAGATAGATGAGATAGCCTACAAGCAGATAATCCCCACTGGTCAGCTTGGCAACTTCCCTTCGCTTGAGAGTATTCAATCTTATGAAGGATTGATGGGACCAGATGGAGCATTAATCCGTTTGGAGCCAGAAGGGAAAGACTCCTTCCACTACTATAATCCTCAAAATGGGAAGGGAGATGCTCCAGCTCATGTTCAACTTTATTACTATAAATTAGTTGATGAACTCATTCAAATTAATCCGAATCTTGAACTTGCCGCTAAATACGCGGCTTGGATGGCTCACTTTGTTGCAGATTGTTTAGATCCTGCCCACCATATCGGCGATTACCAGAATCCGGGCTCCATAGATAATAACTGGTATGATCCCATTTGGGATAACGTGGATTCGATGTGGAGCTTAAAGAATAGACATCTCTGGTTTGAGGTTCACTTTCTTTTCCATTCCTTATCCCCTCTATACAAGTGGAAGGCGGACCCTATAGATTGGAGTTTTATCCAGTTACAACAGAAACTTACCGATCCAAATAGGATTCAAGATTATATAAAGAAAAAAGCTAAGGAGATATATGATCTCCATATCTATGAGCTCTTTCTTCTTACCAGTTGGAATTCGACTGTTATTAAAGCAATAGATAATGAAGTTATGCCGAAGACGATTTCAGCGATCGCTACGCTGTGGCTCTCAGCCTCTCAGGAGGCTGAGATATCGAGGATAAATATTGCGGACAATTTATGAACGAGAGATAAAGATGATTATACCCAATTTTTGATTTAATAAGCTCGGGAGGTGAGGGATATAACTGATGAAACCAAGGGAAAGGGTGCTAAAAGCCATAGAACATCAAGAGGCGGATCGAATCCCCTTAGATTACGCGGGAACTCCTGAGACCACTGAGAAGCTCTATCGTCATTTCGGGGTTAAGGATAGAGAGGAACTGATTCGAAAATTAAATATAGATATGCGGATGATAATTCCCGCCTATATCGGACCAGAATTAAGGGTCTTCCCTGATGGCACTTGGGAGGATGAGTGGGGATCGCGATATAAGAAGCAACATTATGCGATAGGAAGCTATGATGAGGTATGTTATTATCCCTTAGCTGAGGCGAAATCGGTAGAGGATGTCGAGAAGTATAACTGGCCGAAAGCCGAGTGGTATGATTATGAGGGATTCGCTTGTGAGTGCGAGAAATATGAGGATTATGCTATCTTAGCTGGATATGCCGCTATCTATTATGCTTATTGGAGAATGCGCGGAATGGATCAAGCACTTATAGATATCGCCTTAGAACCAGAACTGGCTAAGGCTATAATCTTCAAGATCACCGACTTCTCTTACACATATTTCACTGAGATATTAGAGATTTCAGCAGATAGGATCACAATGATCCACATCGCCGATGACTTTGGGACTCAAGAAGGACTTATGATAAGTCCAGAGATGTTCCGTGAGTTCTTTGCTCCTAGTATGACGCGTCTGATAGACTTAGTTCACAGCTATGGAGTAAAGGTCTTCTTCCACTCCTGCGGCAGTGTTATCGATATCATCCCTGATCTAATCGAGGCGAGGATCGATGTGTTAGACCCACTTCAACCTCAAGCAAAGGGGATGATCCCGCGGGAATTGAAGAGGCGATTCGGAGATAAGTTATGTTTTCATGGCTCGATGGATGTTCAAGGGACCCTTCCCTACGGAACTGTGGAGGATGTAAAGAGAGAGGTTAAGGATAGAATAGAGGCCTTAGGGCCTGGAGGAGGATTCATCCTAGCTCCTTGCCATAATATTCAACCCGATACTCCTGTAGAGAACGTCATTGCTATGTATGAAACTGCGCTGGAGTTCGGGATATATAAATGAGAAAAACTTAGGAGGTGTAAAAAATATGGGACTTGAGGGGAAGAAGATAGCGATCCTTGCCGCTGACGATTACGAGGATCTGGAGTTATTATATCCTCTACTTCGTCTCAAGGAAGAAGGGGCGGAGGTAGTAGTTGTAGGTGTAACTGGAGGACCTGATACCTGTATGAGCAAGCATGGTTATCCAGCGGAGGTTGATCTTAGCGCTGATAAGGCTAATGCCGATGAGTTCGATGGCGTAATTTCGCCCGGAGGATGGGCTCCTGATCGCCTGAGGAGAGACTCAAACGTCCTAGCTTTTGTCAAGAAGCTCTCCGAAGGGAACAAGGTCGTCGCGGCTATCTGCCACGGAGGTTGGGTATTGGCTTCGGCTGATATCATCAAGGGGCGAAAAACTACCTCGTTCTCAGCAATCAAAGATGATATGGCTAACGCTGGTGCTACCTGGGTCGATGAGGAGGTAGTTAAAGACGGGAAAATAATTACCTCTCGGATACCTAGCGATCTACCAGCCTTCTTAAAAGAGATCTTAGCCTCGTTAAAGGAGTAGAACGTTATATAAACATAG
>CAZSTA010000312.1:0-2443 GCA_964609495.1 uncultured bacterium
CTCTCCTCTAAATCTATATCTCTAATGTTATATTTACAATTTATACCTCTATCTATTTCCTCCCAACTTATCCCTCTTGTTATTCTCTCTTTCCTCCTTTCTTTCCATATTATGTTACCTCCTTAGCCTATTGTCCATAATATTAAAACAATCTTATCTACAACGAATCCTTACAAAAAATCTACCAGCACGATTTATTACATGCTTACAAGCGATACTGCCAGACGACTTTTTCTGAAGGAGGGATAGGCAAATATCTTAATCTGCTGAAGAAGAGCAAGATTGACCCTCCAGATCAGATATGGTGTGGGGATATTACTTACATAAGTTTGGAGCAAGGATTTGTCTATTTGGCAGTGTTGATAGATGTATTCACGCGTGGAATAAAAGGTTGGGAGTTATCGAAGAGCTTGGATGAGCAATTGACCTTAAGCGCACTCGATAAAGCATTGCAGAAGGGAAAGCCTGAGATCCATCATTCAGATCATGGGGGGGTCAGTATCTCTCTAATCAATATGTCTGCAAGCTGAATGAAGTTGGTGTCTCTATCTCTCTCGCAGGTAGAGGGAAGGCATAGGAGAACAGCTATTTTGCTGAATATCTAAACTCTACAAGATTTCCCTATAGTCTATTTGGGTTTAGTGCCATTTCATAATGTCTTTTCTATATCTTCTTTATTTAATCCTCTCTCACTAGTGATATCTATAAACCACTCTCTATTTTTCCTACTTCCTATTTGTCTCCTCTATAAGGCTTAAAATTCCTTCTGCCCTTTTCCTATCCCCTAGCTCCTGAGCTATCTCTAACGATTGCTGAAGATATCCTAAAGCCTTCTCATATTTCCCTAAATTCCTATATACCAATCCTATATTGGTAAGAGTAGTCCCTTCCTCTCTCTTAGTGCCTAATTGTCTAAAGATAGGTAAGGCCTGCTGAAGATATCCTAAAGCCTTTTCATATTCCCCCAAATTCCTATATACCAATCCTATATTGCCTAAAGACACTCCTTCTCCTTCCCTATCGCCTATTTCTCGAGCTATCTCTAACGATTGCTGAAGATATCCTAAAGCCTTCTCATATTTCCCTAAATCACTATATACCAATCCTATATTACCTAAAGCTTCTCCCCTTCCTCTCTTATCCCCTATTCCTTGAAGTATCGCTGAGGCCTGCTGATAGTATTGTAAAGCCTTCTCATATTCCCCTAAATTATGATATACCATTCCTGTATTGGTAAGAGTAGTCCCTTCTTCTCTCTTATTACCTAATTGTCTAAAGATAGGTAAGACTTGCTGAAGATATCCTAAAGCCTTCTCATACTCCCCTAAATTATGATATACCAATCCTATATTGGTAAGAGTAGTCCCTTCTTCTCTCTTATTACCTAATTGTCTAAAGATAGGTAAGGCCTGCTGAAGATATCCTAAAGCCTTTTCATATTCCCCCAAATTCCTATATACCAATCCTATATTGCCTAAAGACACTCCTTCTCCTTCCCTATCGCCTATTTCTCGAGCTATCTCTAACGATTGCTGAAGATATCCTAAAGCCTTCTCATACTTCCCTAACTCACTATATACCAATCCTATATTGATAAGAGTACTACCCTCTCCTCTCTTATCTCTTATCTCTTGATATATTGTTAAAGCTTTCTCCCAATACACCAGAGCCTCTCTAAAATCACTCTTATGGTAGGCTTCCTTTCCTCTCTCTATTAATTCATCGGTCTTTTCCTTACCACCTCGAACTTGTATTAATATTCTCACCATAAATATAAAGCAGAGCAAGAAAGCCAATAATATAAATATTATTTTAATCACCACAGAACCTCCTACTAGACTAAGGAGCTTTAATCATCTAAATAGCTATTAACAGAAATTTTGCATATAACGTCAAGTAAGCATTATTAGAGGATTTAATGCTGTATAATATCGGATCGGGGTACCCGATCTGATATCGATGATTAATCCGCTGAGCAAAAGTCTATATTATTTTACCAGCACTTAATCCCACAGTAAGTGGCCCAGATAGCTGCACATGTAAGACAAGCAACACAAGTGATCTTGGTGGGATCAGCAACACATATGAGACAAGGGCCAGCACAGCCAGGAGCCTTATCGAGGAGACATTTTCCCATGCATTCCCAATATCCCCCTAGAGCTTTCATACCAATAACCTTCGTTTTCCCGGTCTCCAAATCCATCTCAAATTCTCTACCCTCGATCTTGATCGTCATCTTTTTTCCCTCGACGATCTCGAGGATAATTCCCATAGCTTCTCGACCGAAGGTTAACTCATTATCGGGAAGATAAGCGAAGGCTTGGATCTTGTCTCCCTTCACTGGAGCGAACAGAATTGGACTGGGGATACCTTCAACATAGATGATCTTCCCCTCTTCAAGATCAAGCTCTCCTGCTTCTAAACCCCAAGAATTTCTAAATTC
>CAZSTA010000313.1:0-2418 GCA_964609495.1 uncultured bacterium
CAGGAGCAGAGACAGCAGATAGAACTTCTGTCTTGATAGCTTCTACATCGGGAGCTTCAGGAACGGTAGCTTTGATCTCCTCTTTCACTTTCTCTATCTCGCTTGTTACCACTCCCATCAACTCCTCCTTGAAAGCCTCCAGATCAGGGGTTGCTGGTCTTTCACCCGATTCCTCTACCTTTGTCTCGAGTTCCTTAATCTTAGCTTCAAGACCCTCTAGAGTAGCTATCCGGGCTTCGAGATTTCTAATCCCACCTCTAAGAGAGTTTATCCAAAGCAAAGAAATGACTATTAATATAGCCAATACTACTGATACTATAAGTAAACTTCTGTTAGACATAAACCCGCACCTCCCAAAAAGAATATAAACTGAATCTCTCTTTACAGATTATAATATAATTACGTCTTTTATTCAACCCTTTTTTGAAATAAAAATCTCTAATCCTGGGCAAGAGGGAAATTAGAGTTATAAATATAGAAAGCCGTCCGCAATCAGGGTTGAATTTATCTCCTATATGTGCTATAATTTGAGATAGATGACTTATTAGGAGGCATTTATGTCACTCGGTCTCTTTGAACTCATCCTGATAATATTAGTGATCTTAATAATATTCGGAGCTGGTAAGTTACCCCAGGTTGGAGAGGCTTTGGGGAAGAGTATAAGAGAATTTAAGAAATCTCAAAGGGAAGATACTGATAAAGAGGAGAAAAAAGATCTTGACATTTAGCGAGATCTGGTATATACTATATCCAGCTATCAAGTGGACTTTTATGCCGAAGTGGCGGAATTGGCAGACGCGCTAGGTTCAGGGTCTAGTAGGCAGAAGCCTGTGCGGGTTCGAGTCCCGCCTTCGGCACCATATAATAAAGTCCACTCTTTTTATAATCAACTATTCTTTAGTTATGCGGGAATTGGGCTAGAGAATTGGAATAGAATGTATGAAACAGCGAAGGAATATGGAAAATCTGATTAGGTGATATGGAAAGTGGTGAGAGGGACTGTTTCTGTAGAGAGCGAGATATCGAGTTAGGGAGAGGAAAGATTGTATGTTCAGATTGGGAAGCTCTTTCAAAACTTCCTTTTTCGATTATGAGCAGAAATTTTTCGCTATGCCAACTTAACTAAACAATATAACTTCTAACGAACTATTCCTGGTGGATAATATGCTCATATTCATATTATACTTCTTATTAGGTGCTATTTGTGGAGCGGTATTCTTTTATCTTCTGAAATTAACTGTCGATTATCTTGTAAAGAAGAGAAATCCAATGTTATTAGTGTTAAGCTCTTGGGTTAGAATTTTAGCTCTAATAGCTGTAATTTACTTCGCATCTCAAAAGAATCCTCTTTACATACTAACGATGCTGGCAGGGATTACAGTGGCTAGGATCATCATTGTTAAGAGAGAAGGATTAGTTAAACCAAGATAGAAATAGCAACAAATTTTAGATCGAGGATTAGTTAACCAGTAATTAAAAATAGGGGGTGCTTTTATGATTAAAAGTATACTTATTCCCTTGGACGATTCTCATTACTCTGAAATTGCCTTGAAGTATGCTATATCCCTTGCCAAGTTCTTTGAAGCCGACCTCAAAGGGTTATTTGTGATAGATATTAAGCTTCTGGAAGCACCTATGATGAGAAATTATTGGGCTCCTCTCGATATCGGAAGGATGGGAGTTATAACCTATCCCGCTTATCAAGGTAAGATCCGCGAGACTCTAGAACAGAAAGGTAAGGATATTCTTGGCAATTTCGAGAAAATTTGTGAGGAAGCTGGAATTAAATATACAAGCTCTCTCGTTACTGGTCTAGTGAGTAGCACTATCTGTGAGGAAGGAAAGACAGTTGATCTCATCATTATGGGAAAGAGAGGGGAAAACGCTCCTTGGGGAGAGAAGATGTTGGGCTCTGTTCTAGAGGCTACGGTGAGGAGTGTTACAAAACCAGTCTTTGTTACTCCTGATAAATATTCTGATATAAATAATATCCTCATAGCTTATGATGGAACGGAAGAGGCATCTCACGCCCTGGAGCTTGCCGCTGAGGTAGGAGCTCAGGGAGATTTCAACTTTTATCTCTTAACGGTTCACCATTCCGATTCTGATGAGGAGTGGGGACGGGAGACGAACAGGGAAGCTATGGAATATCTTGCGCCATATAAACTGAGGATAGAGCAGATGGTGGAGAAGGGCGATGCAGATGAGGTTATCCTCAAGGTCGCTGAGGAGAAGGATTGCGATCTGATAATTATGGGTGCTTATGGTCATTCCCGACTTCGAGAGTTGATCTTAGGAAGCACTACCGAACAGGTGATGCGCCGCACTAACCGTCCAGTTTTACTCTATAGGAAATAGAGAATTTATCTTCGGGACTCGAACTTTCGTGTTAACCGCTTTGACCTTCTTATAAAAGGG
>CAZSTA010000314.1:0-2412 GCA_964609495.1 uncultured bacterium
TCTTTGAGCATTTCCTCACCCTTCTTGGATAAAGTAACAGCTTCAGCTTTATCAATTAAGATTTTTGGAATAAGGACTATCTTATTACCTTCTACTTCTACTTCCAAATAGTCACCCTCCTTAATACCTAAAGCTTTGCGGATTTTGCTGGGGATTGTAATCTGGGCTTTTTCTCTAACTTGAACTAAGGGCATTATCTTTTCTCCTTTAGTTGTAGGTGAACTACCCCTACCACAAGGGTAGGGGCTTCCTGCTTCATCGATTCTCTATTGAGAATCTCCACAGGCCCTATCCCTCGTTCCGAAGGTGCTTCTATCTAAAATATTAAGGGCAGCATTATGATCCCTATCTGATTCAAATCCACAAAACGGGCATCTATGAGTTCTAATAGCTAAGCTCTTCTCCACTTTCTTACCACAATTAGAGCAGATCTGAGATGTATTCCTAGGGTTAACTAATTCCACTCTCTTACCAGCCCTCTCAGCCTTGTAAGTGGTAAATTGTATCAGCTTCCCCCATCCTGCATCCATTATGCTCTTTGCTAAGTGGTGATTCTTTACCATTCCATTGATATTCAAATTCTCAAAGACTATCTTATCATAATTATCTACTAACTTTTTACTTTCTTTATGAAGATAGTCCTCCCGTTGCCGGGAAATTTTTCTATGAAGTTTGGCTACTTTTATCCTCCCTTTAGCTCTATTTTTACTTCCCCTCTTCTTTCTGGAGAGTCGCCTTTGATATTTCGCAAGTTTCTTCTCGCTTTGCCTTAGATATTCTCTATGATCTATCTTATCACCATTGCTAAGGGTGAATAGAGAGGCGAGTCCTACATCCACCCCTATTTCAGATTTAATCTCGACTTTCTCAGGTGCTTCTCCTATATCAACTGAGAAGATAGCAAACCAATCTCCTACTCTATCCCGCTTTATAGTTAAGGTCTTTACCTCCCCCTCGATTGGTCTATGCAGTTTTATCTTTATATCGCCTATCTTGGAGAGATAAAGTCTGTTATCTTTAATCTTAAAACCACTCTGAGAGTAGGTAAAACTTCTATATTGTCTCTTACCTGTTTTACACTTAAACTTAGGATAACCAGGATCCTCTCCATTTTTCATTTGGCGGAAGAAGTTCTTAAAACTCTTATCTACTCGCCTAACTACATCTTGTAATACCTGAGAATGAACCCTTTTAAGATATTTATCACCTTTTCTCTTCTGAGTTAATCTGTTTATCTGCTCATAACAAGTAATAGAAATCTTATCTCTCTCATAGGCTTCTTTTCTTTCCGCAAGAGCGTTGTTATAGAGGATACGACAAGTCTCTAAAATCTCTTCAAATCTTTTCTTCTGTTTCTTATTAGGATATATTCTATACTTGTAACTTAATAGCATCTCTAATCCTCTAGGTGTTTCATCCTCTACCACAAGGGTAGAGGTTTTCACACCAATTCTCTATAAATGGTTCATATCTTCTTCCGCAAATTCAAGCCATCTTTGATATCTTTTCTTCCTCCCCATTATAGAGAACCTTCCCTTTCGCCACTACCTCTTCCGTTATAAAATTATTTCCTTCTTCTATCATTTCTTTGAACTCTTCGGGGGTATAAACCAATATATTAATACCTACCTTGGGTTTAGCAATAAGAGCTGCTTCTTTTAATCTATCCAAGAATTCCTTATCGGTATCCTTAATTATTACCAAATCTATATCGCTCCATTCATGAGTATCTCCTTTAGCTAAAGAGCCAAAGAGAATGATTTGCTTAGGAGCATACTCAGTCTTCAACCTCTCAACTACTAGAGATAATTCCCTCTCTAATAACCTTCTACGTTCTAATTTTAGCTTCTCCATTTTAGAGACCTCTGACAACACTGCTATTTGTCCTTCTCAATATGTTAGTTTGATTAGAAACTCAAAGTCTATCTACTTTGTTTTTAACATAGCTTCCATTCCTATCTTAATTTCTAACAAAAAAATCACTTCTTTTGATGAAATGATTATCAGTAGGATATTTGTTTAGTCCCCCTTTCGTAATCCAGTTTTCCAACTGGCTAAAGGAGAGGTTTTTTGTTCTCTAGTTTTCAGTCCCTTTTCCATCAAATTCAGTATTTCAACATAGCTTAGGTCTGTTTTGGTCACTTCGTTCTGTGGAAATCGGTTACACCTTAGATTATACGATAAATTTTGTCTCTTGTCAAGGGACTAGAGACACCCTCATATTTCTTAGATAAATTAGTGGCTTCTTTTATGGTAAGCATAATATTGGATTATCTAATAGACTAAGGTGCTAATAAACTTGGCTACGGGGATATTGACCTTAACTCGCCACTTAGTATTATGCTTTATCTTTCCTTCCTTCAATATGGGATCAAGCCAAATAAAACCAGAAGATAAATTCTCTTGCCATAT
>CAZSTA010000315.1:0-2408 GCA_964609495.1 uncultured bacterium
GGAGGGGTTAGGGGAGAGTGATTTAAGACCTAATCTGATCTCGAACATCTCAGACAAAAAATTTTGAAACTACTTAATAGATGAGGAGAAGCATCTCACTTGCAGAAGCTACTCTTAACCTAGAACCAGAGTCACCTACAGAAAATCAGACATAACCACATCCGCTAAGTAGATACCTCTTCTACTCAATCTGATGCTCTCCTTATCTCTAATTAGTAATCCTTGAGCTACCCACTTGTCTATAACGTCTTTATATATCTCATCCACATCTAAACCGAATCTCTTCCGAAAGTGGGCAAGTTTCATCCCCTCCCGCACTCTTAAAGCGAGCATAATAGTTTCTCCCATCTTCTCCCTCTTTGTCAATCTTTCCTCGCCTGCTTTCGGAATCTCTTCTCTTCCCAAAATAGAAATATAAGCTCGAGGGTCTTCTTCCCTATAAAAACGGCACCCATCTAGATAAGAGTAAGCTCCAGCACCTAAGCCGAGATACTCCTCATTTCGCCAATATATCTGGTTATGGCGAGAGCGATACCCCTCTCGAGCGAAGTTCGATATCTCGTAATGCTCATATCCTACCTCAATTAACCTATCTATCGCTACCTCATACATAGCTAGTTGGGTATCCTCATCAGGTATCTTCGTATCTCCCCTACGAACGTGGCGATAGAGCGGAGTTCCCTCCTCAAGCGTCAGGTTATATAGTGATATATGTTCTGGATTAAGTTCGATAGCTTGCTCCAAAGTATCGCAGAAAATATCAAGGGTTTGAGCTGGCAGAGCGAAGATGAAATCTAAATTTAGGTTAGTGAAACCCAATTGGCGAGCGAGGAAATAACTGTCTTTGGCTTCCTCAGCGGAGTTGATTCGCCCTATCCTCTTTAACAGGTCGTCGGAGAAGGATTGGACGCCGAAGCTGAGGCGATTAACCCCAGTGGCTTTTAGAATGGATAATTTACCTTTATCAACAGTTCCCGGGTTAGCCTCGATGGTGAACTCGAAATCCTCTTCAAACTCGAAGTAATTATAAAGTTGCTCTATTAATCTCCTTAACTGCCCCGCTCTAAGACAGGTAGGAGTCCCCCCACCGAGGTAGAGGGTCTCCATTTTATACTCACCTTGTATCTGCCTTGAACTCAACTCCATATCCAAAGCTAAAGCGACGAGATATTCCGAGGCTAGATTCTCATCCAGGGGATAAGAATTGAAATCACAATATTCACACTTCCTTATGCAGAAGGGTATATGAACATATAAAGCGATGGATTTCATCTCATTTATTATACCTACCATAGGAGATAGCAGTATCCCATAGCTTGAGCACATTCTCCATCGAACAAGCGGGATGTATCTCGGTGGTCGAGCCGATTATCAGACCACCTTCGGGAGAGACTACATCGATCGTCCCCTTAACCGCCTTCTCCATATCCTCCTCGCTTCCGAAGGGCAATAGAGCGGTAGCATCAATCCCTCCCATCATCGGTAGGCGAGGATATCTATCGTGGACACTAGAAGCGGTCATATTCCACAGCGGATCGAGCGGATTGATCCCATCGATTCCAGAGGCTACGAAATCATCAAGGACTTCCAGCAAATTACCGTCGGAGTGGAAGATAACTTTAACCCCATGCTTATGCCAAGCATCTACAACTTTCTTCAGACGGGGAAAGAATTCCTTCCTCAAGAAGGCAGGAGAGAAGATCGTTCCGTTCTTGTCAGCTTGATCAGCATAGACCAAGGCTACCGGGGATAATGAAGGGTCAGCGATCTCATCTACTCGCCTTATCTCATATTGACAAAGGGTCTCGAGCCACTCCGATACAAGCTCAGGATAATCGGCATAGGTATAGCAAAATAGCTTCAATCCCGTCTTATGATAGGCAATATCCAATCCTACGGGGCTCTCGGGGTGGAAGAGAACGGTATCCCCCAACTTCTCCTGGAGCATTCGGAAGCGATCACTTATAGTTATAGCCAAATCGCCAGTCTCCACGAACCCCTCCCGATCGTCGGTGAACCACATCACCCGACCCGGGTGCTCGATACTATTTAGATAATCTATATTCCGTTTGATATACTCCTTCGTCCCTTCTACATCCTCGAAGGGGCGCTTTATGATCCAGGTTGTCCACCACTCACACTTGATGACGAAGCCGTCCGAGTGCTTTATTATCTTCTCCTCCTGTGGAGGGGCTACTCCCCTGGTGATATCCAAGTTTTCCCTGATGGTCTGACATAACAGATCGAGTCCATTCTCTAAGGTAACCTTCTGTCCAGTGCAATACTCGATTAGGGGTATGTGCTGAATTAGATCGAAGATAGGGACCCTATCTGGATTCTGATAGTTTATCGCCGCTTCGAATCTCTCCCTGGCGGTCATAGTGTCTTCGGCAAGCTTCTCCGGGTCG
>CAZSTA010000316.1:0-2334 GCA_964609495.1 uncultured bacterium
GTGATACCTTTCCTATCTCCTCTCTTAATTCTGGTATCTTCGGGATTAATATCAAATCCCCTCTCTGCAAGGTCATATCCTTAGTGGTATCCCCTTCCTCAAGAAGAGAGATAAGATCAAGAGCTACCTTCTGTCCATCTCTAACTAAGGAAGCTTCCCCTAGATCAGCTCTATCGCCTGCACCTCCTGACTCGACTATCACCTCTAATAAGGTCGAATCCTCCCTTATCCCATATAATCCTGGCTTCGCTACCTCCCCTAAGAGTGATACCTTGCTAATATCTGCACCTAATTCTGGTAATTCTGAGACTATTACTATATCTTCAGGCTTTAGAGCCACATCCTTGTTCATATCTCCTTGCTTTAACAGAGAGAATATATCTATAGGTATCTTCTCTTTTCCTCGAACTATAAAAGATTCTTTCAAATTTGCTTTCTCCGTAGTTCCTCCTGCTTGAACTAACATTTTGAGCAACGTATCAGCATCTCTAAGCTTGTATAATCCTGACTTTGCAATCTGACCCAATACTGTAACTTCTCCCTTTTCGGTAAAAGTGGGAACTATAAGAAGATCGCCTTCTCTTAACTCGAAATTCAAGCTTAGATCACCATCGTAGAGGAGAGGAGTTATGTCTATAACCCTTCTTTGCTCTCCTCTGATTAGAGAAAATTGCGTTATATCCGCTTCCGAGGTCATTCCTCCTGCCTGAAGAAGAGCACTTAATATCGTGTTGGCAGAAGTTAAAGGATAAACTCCAGGATTGCTTACCTGACCAAGCACAGTGATGTTTCTCTCTGAAACTGTGGCTTCTGGAATTAGGATAATATCTCCCGACTCTAACGCAATATTCTGCTTCATATCTCCAGCATCTAATAAAGCGCCTAAGTCTATCTCTGTTAGGTCTCCGTTTCTCATAAGAGAAACATCAGCTAAGGCAGCCTTTGAAGTTACTCCTCCAGCACTTGAGATAAGATCTATTAAAGTATCTCCCTTTTGAATTGTATAAGATCCTGAATGATTTATTTGTCCTAAGATAGATACCTTCTCTGCTTTCTTCTCAGGGATGAAAAGCATATCTCCCGGTTGAAGGGGTATGTTTATCGTTCTATCTCCATTTATCAATAGCTCCTCTAGGTTAATAGATATGATCCTCTTCTCTCTAGTAAGCGTAGCTTCGGATAACGCGGCTGATTTGGTAACTCCCTCTGCTTGACCTATCAAGTTTAGGATGGTATCTCCTTCCCGCAGATTATATTCTCCAGGGGCGTTAACTTGCCCTAAGATCTGAACTTTATCCTCTCTCCTCTCCGGAACATATATTATATCTCCGGATTCCAAAGTATAATTTTGACTAATATCTTGTAACTTAAAGAGCCTTTCAAGATCTACAGGTATGGTTTTTTTACCCCTTATAATATAAGCAGATTTGAGATAAGCCTGTTCAGTTACTCCCCCTGCAAGAACTAACCCCTCTAAAATCGTCATCTGCTCCTGAGATAAATATAATCCCGGCGAATTAACTTGACCTAATACTAAATATCGATTTTGCCTAAATCTAGTTACGATGACGGTTACTTGAGGGTTTTGAACATAAGGCGACACTCTTTTGCTGATCTCCTGACTAACTTGAGTTGGAGTTAAGCCATCGACTTGTAATTCCCCAGCGAGAGGAAATGATATCTTACCGTCCGGCCTAACTACTATCGGGCGCGTTAATTCCTCTTGCCCCCAAACGCTTATTTCCAACTCATCGCCTGGTCCCAGGATATAATCCTTCGCTATCACATAAGGCAAAATGTTAATAATTAACGCTATTATAATCATTATACTATATGCTCTGATTGAATGTAGTCTCATACAGTTCCTCCCTGTTCTTTCAACGGCTATATCCTTACTAGATAAATAGTCGATTGATTCGGAAATTCCTTCAAAAATAAAACCACAGGTTTAAATTCCTGTGGTTCAAATAACTCAAGGGACTTTGAGCTTTGGGAAAATAAGCATGTAAACTCCGTGCTGGGAAATTGAACTTCCCTTAAATCACCCTCCCCTAACCCCTCCCGTCAAGGGAGGGGGAAATAAAGAGAGCAATTCTATCTCAATGTTCCCTCTCCCCTCGTGGGAGAGGGCTAGGGTGAGGGGGAATTTATATCTTGAACTCCCTAGCGAAAAGCTACTTAAAATCTGCTAGCACAAACTTTTACATGCTTAGTTTGAGAAAATAATTCTTGACTCTAAAACCTATTTATGCTATATTATAAATGGCAAATTATGAACCATAACTACTCAAGGGATGGTAAATTATGAGTGATGATAAATGGATCACTGTTAAA
>CAZSTA010000317.1:0-2334 GCA_964609495.1 uncultured bacterium
CGAGGTGAATGAGGCTCATCACAAGTTAAAGGAATGCTACGAATCTGAGACCGATGGTTCAACTGGATGGGGGCGATTCGCGCTCCCAATACCACTCTTATCTAAATTGTGTATCTCTCGATATCGTGGATCGCTGATCAGCTTTTTCGTCCACCAGTCGATTGCCCTCACATGTCTATTAACAACTAGATCCCCAGTTGAAGAGCAAAATCTCGCTTCTCCTGAAACATAGTGAGCTTCGGCACAATTAGGGCATCCATTATAGAGTGCCAATAAATATGAGTAATAAGCACATCCATAGAGGAGGTTGATTCGTGGATTGAACAATTCTTGCGGGCTCTCTAACTTTGGTAAATCAAACTCCTTACGATTCATAATGGATTGGGCTGTCTGCCATAAAATTTGCATTAGCCCATAAGAAGCGTCATTTATCTGTGGCTCTTCTCTAAACGCTTGTGGATTGCCAGATGACTCCTTAAAGATTTTTGCACATATCCTCGCCTGCGATACTTGATACTTGGCACAGGCTTCCTCAATACAATCCTGATACTTCACATATATTTCAAAAGGATACATTTTATCCCTCCTAATTTCTATCTTCAAATTACCTAACTCTAAGGAATCTGGGCCTTATAGTCGCAGATACTGAGAGAGTATCAGCGATGTTGTTCACGAACGATCCTCTATCGACCGAGACGAAGAAGCGATTGCGGCGATAGGCTTCGGGATGAAATTCCCCAGCGATAAGTTCTCCTCTTTCATCCTTAGGATAGATATTTCCGCTTGATTCGTAACCTATAATATAATCTGATTTTCCTATAGTTGACATAACTAGGTAGTAGTTGTTAGCCCAATCACCATCAGAGGAGAATAGTCCGATCTCCTCATCAATGGGGAGTAGAAGGAGATAATCGACTCCTACGTGTGACGTTGAGGTTGTAGACTCTATTGTGATCCAATAAGTAGCTGTGCCTCTCTCTGCATTTCCTTCCTTATCTAGGGGCGGGTATTCTACTTCTCCTAAATCAACTATACACCAGTCATCGGATATATCGGCATAAACCTGATCATTCTCAAATTCTCCATCGGCGCCCCATTTGACTCTTATCTTGTGCATTATCGCGGAGAAATTCTTCACTCTGGCGAAAGCTCGGAACTTGCCTATTTGATCGGATAGGTTTGTTGCTTGCTCGAACTTTAGATATTTCTCGCTTGTAGCGGTCGCGATCTTCGCGTATTTTCCACCACTGCAAGCGCCATCATCCTCCTTTGTTACTGTTCCGTCTGTTGCTACATAATCTTCTCCCTCGAATACATGGACAAAGTTATCCGCGTCTCCATAAGATCTTATCGCGAAACGACCTTCATCGTAACTATTTGTGCCTTGAGTATTCTTCAGGAATATCCTCATCTGAGCGGGAAGATCTCCCGGGATATTTAAGAGATCTGTGTAATTACGGTGCGTCGCGGAGTCGGAGTGATTGTAGAGGGTCTCGCGATTTATGAATGGCAGTTCGGTATATCCCCTTCTCGCATGATAGAGATGGGACGCCTCATCGGCGGATAGCTCGACATCCCAAATCCGCAGGTCGAAGATCGTTCCTCTTGCTTGCGAGTTTCCCGCGTTCGTCGATCCTAAGAAGAGCCAATCGCCAAGGGAGGCAGGAACGGTAAAGGAATCGGTATCACCGATAAGGACTCCATCTCGATATATCTTCCTTCCCGATGATCCCCAAGTGAAGACTAGATGGATCAGATCTCCCGCGGAGAAGGTTTGAGCAGAGCTTGTCAGATCACCAGTGCCATCTCCGAATACGAAGCTATCTGAGGATTCGCTGTAGAACATCCGAAGGGCAGAACTTCCTTGAGAGGTATCGAGGAGATAGCGCGAAGTCCCATAAGTATAATCCTCCTGGGGCTTCCACCATAGGGAGAGTGTTCCTGCGGTCTTGGAGATATTGCCAGTGGTTGGATATTTCAAGGTATCCGTTCCGGTGATGATAACTCCATCCTCCTCGAGGCTCAGATCGCCATTGGCGACCCCAACACTCATCTCCTCTCCATATCCGAAAGGCTCACAATATAAGGTGAGCTTGATCCCCCCTAACCTCTCCTTTTGCCAATCGTTGTTGGGGAATCCTCGCAATAGTTTTGTTTCCCCCTGCAATATCCGAAAGCGAATCTCTCCTCTTCCGAAGATTGGGGCGGTGCCGACTCCCTCACTCCAGCGGTAATGAAGGAAACTATCCTCGAAGGATGTATCGAGGGATAGGAAGAAGTCCTCCAAATCCCTGATCTTCTTCAACAGATCAGCCTGTCCTGTTCCCTGGATAT
>CAZSTA010000318.1:0-2315 GCA_964609495.1 uncultured bacterium
CTATCGCTATCCGCTTTCAATATATCTCAATATCCCTATCTTTATTTTCGTCTCCACTTGGTAGATATCTATTTTTCTCTTGTATAGCTGATATGATCTCCTCTATGATCTCCTCTACACTTTGTCGATCTAGGGGTATATGTCGATCCTCTCCTCTTGGGAGGCTCTGATAAGGGTTATAGGGGATAGTTTGAGGATGGTTTCGATCTCCTCCACCGACCACAATAATATTTGTCTTGGGTTGAGAGTTCGCATTCTCGGTAACACACCCGCTATAGACTACCAGCACTGCAACTACAAAGCCTAGTATGCCAATTGCTATCGCTCCGTCATGTAAGGTAAAAGCTATCCTCATACTTCCATAATATTCTGCCACTGACGATATCCCTAAGCATAAAGCTGATAAGATAAGGAAGAAGATAGTTACTCCGATCCCTCGTCCGACTGCTGTCAAATATCTCATAAAATTCACCTCTTTTTTTGAAAAATTCGATACATAAAACCAGATAACTAACTGATAAGAAAGCTAGGATATACCAGCTTTTTCTCTGGTTACCTCTTGAGAGTAACCAGTATCTAACCGATCAGCTCCTCTAACCAGTTCCTCTAACCGATCATAATTGATAGGAGAGGGTAAATTCGGAGCTTCCTTACCTCCTAATATCCCAAGATCCTCTAATTCTTTTAAAAGCTCTAGTGATCTCGGTTGTGAAAAATTCAATTTCTTTATCAAAATACTTTTCGATATCCCCTTATCTTTTCCTCTATCACTCATAAGATATATCCTTATCCTCTCTGGTAAAGCCTCAAATTTTTGGATATCCCTAAGATCGGATATATCCCCAAGCTCTTGGACATCCTCTTGAGGTGGGATATGCTCTCTTTTCTCAATTTGCAATTTAGGGGATATGTCATCTAAGGGGATATTCACTCTTGCATACCCTCTATGGTTTAAAAGGTATGCCTCCCCTATCCTCAATTTGCTACAGTCTATTCCTGGAGTATTTGATAAGGTGGTGGACTCTCGCTTGGAATGGACTCTAAAGATGATTCTGGAGATAATATTCTCTCTGATAATAGGGGAGTTGCTAAGATTCTCTTTTTTACTACTTTGCATAGCTAGGATAAGGTGTATCCTCTCTGATCTACCCTTCATAGCAACCTGCTCTATATATCCCTTAGAGGTATCAGATAGAGCCACTAGGGAATTGACCTCGTCCAAGATAACTAGGATCGGATATTTGTTTTCCTTCCCTCTGGATCTACTCTCCATAACCCCTATGATCTCAGATAGGGATATCTCTATATCCCTTATCTCTTTTATGGTCTGTCCATATCTCAATTGAGAGACCCCTTTGAATTGATCTAAGTCAGTTTTAGGAGAGTATATCACAAGGGATATAGCCTGCTCTTTATCCCTTATTACAATTTGGGATATGATATTAGAGAGCAGGTTGCTTTTTCCGGATCCACTACTACCAGCTATTATAATGTGAGGATTCTTATCCCCAATATTGAGTAAAATTAGGGAATTAAAGATATCCGATCCTATGAGAATTTTAAGGGGATTCTGATATATCTCTTTATGCTCATTCTCAAGTCTCTGGAGTAGAGTTGATAAAGATATATTCTCTCTATGATCTTTATTTATTATGAGATGATATCGCCCCTTGCCTTGCTCTAGTGATATATCCTTATCGGTTATCCCTAACCACATAGATATCCGATCCTCTAATTTAGATATATCCCTAGCTTGCCTTATATCTGGAATGATAGGGATGGTGATAGTAGCTGGAGATATGATCTCTTTATCTAGCTTGCAATTGATCTTGTAGATATCGAAAAGATCATATAATTTTTGATAGATATATCTCAAGTCCATATCCTTATCCTACCTTTCTTTTTGAGATATATCTTTTGATCTTATATCTCCTCTCAAGTCCCTCTCTTTTATCCTCTAATTGAGGTATTATCTCATACCCAATAGGTGATATCCCATGATGGTGTTTAAGGATCTTTAACATCTTGACTTTTACCCCTTTCGTAATTTTCGTCAAGTTCCCCTCTGCTTATCAACTCGTCGATCATATACTCACTTGGTATCCCTTGAGCAAGGGATCGGAAAAATTTGTCCATATATTCAAAATATTCGGATAGCTCCTCTCCTAGTCCTTTGGGATCAAAAATAAGATCGGACATTCTTATCATCTCCTCTAAAAAATTAATTGAAAAATTTTATCAATATATGATATAATAGATATAGTCCGCTCCTCTTTAGGGGAGTGGGTCCGACGGGTGGGAGTTGGGGTTGAGAA
>CAZSTA010000319.1:0-2297 GCA_964609495.1 uncultured bacterium
AGCTCTATCTCGATGTCCCCTCTCCCCTCGTGGGAGAGGGCCAGGGTGAGGGGGAGTTATAATTCGATCTGAAATCATTTTGATCCCCGATTCTATATGCATCCAAAAATCCGCGTTTATATTGACTTCCATCATACCTTGTGTTATAATTGAGGTGCGCTTCCTTATGAGAAGAACTTAATAATCATTAAGGGGATGAGCTTGTAATGAAAAAATGCTTGATTATATCGCTCTCTATCCTAATAATATTTTCACTTATATTAGACGGTTGCGATAAGGGAGGAGCTGGTGGTACTAAAAAGCCGGTGGCGATAATCACCGCTAACCCCACCAAGGGCTCTGCTCCTCTGACCATTGTCTTTACAGGATCGGGTCAAGGGGGGAATGGCACGATAGCTCTTTATCAGTGGGATTTCGGTGATGGCACTACTAGTACCGAGCAGAATCCTACTCATACTTATCAGATAGCAGGTACCTATACAGTTACTCTAAAGGTTATGGATAGCAAAGGTAATTTCTCAGATCCAGCTACTATTACCATTAATGTTACCGAAGCCGATCTACCAGCGGTAACTGATATCTTCCCGCCTGATGGAGCTGCTGATGTTCCCGTAAATGCCTCGATTAGGATTACCTTTAATAAAGATATGAACAAGGATACAGTGAGGAACGCCTTCTCTACATCTCCCTCGGTTAATGGCGATATTAGCTGGGAGGGGACCACCTTCATCTTTACCCCCGTTCAACCTTTGGATATTAGTAGCTCCTACACAGCTACTATAACTAACGCGGCTAAGGATCTGGAGGGCAACAACCTCATCGCTTCTATCACTTGGACCTTCACTACCGCCGCTCCTCCAGCGGTAATATCGGTCGAGCCTTCAGATGGAGCTGAGGAGGTCGCCTTAGACACCGCTATTAAAGTTATCTTCAGTGAAAAGATGGATCAATTATCGGTGAAGGATGCCTTCTCTATAGTGCCTCCGGTATCTGGGAATTTCAGTTGGAATGCTGAAGGGGATACGATGACCTTCACGCCGGATAATAACTTAGCTGGTAGCACTGGTTATACAGCTACTGTAAGCACGGATGCCAAGGATCTTGCGGGGAATAAGTTGATAACTGCGGTTACTTGGTCCTTCACTACTCGTAAGCAAGAGCAACCACCTCTAGTAGCGGTGGTATCGGTCAATCCTCCAGACGGAGCTAAGGATGTGAAATTAGATACTGATATCGAGGCGACATTCAATAGAGAGATGAATAAAAGCTCAGTAGAGGATGCTTTCTCTGTAGCTTCTGGCTCTACGGCTTCTAGCATTGAGGGGACTTTCAGTTGGAGTAGCGATGGAAAGAAGGTAATCTTTGATCCCGAGGATGATCTGGCTAGAGGAACTAAATATACGGTTACCATAAGTACTGGGGCTAAGGATACCGAGGGCAATAGGCTTCCTGCCAACTTCCAGTGGTCGTTCGATACTATTCCAGAGAATAGACCTCCAACAGTTACGATCACTTCTCCTCAACAAGGAGGTATCTTCAATAAAGGACAGGAGATAAACTTCCAAGGATCGGCTGTTGATCCAGAGGAGGGAGAATTGACAGGGGACGCTCTAGTTTGGACCTCCAGTATAGATGGTCAGATCGGAACTGGAAAGCAGTTCACCGAATCTGATCTATCACCTGGAGATCACACGATAACTTTGACCGCAACGGATAGCGAGGGTGCTAAAGGGACCGCGACGGTTAATATAACCATCAGAGGGAATCAACCTCCAGTAGCTACTATAAACTCTCCTGCCGATGGCAGCACCTTCACTGAAGGGCAGACGATAAACTTCCAAGGATCGGCTATCGATCCAGAGGAGGGAGAATTGGCGGGGAACGCTCTAGTTTGGACCTCCAGTATAGATGGTCAGATTGGGACTGGAAAGCAGTTCACTAAATCTGATCTATCACCTGGAGATCATACGATAACTTTGACCGCAACGGATAGCGAGGGCGCTCAAGGGACAGCGACGGTTAATATAACCATCAGCGGGAATCAACCTCCAGTAGCTACCATAAGCTCTCCTGCTAACGGAGCGATCTTCAATAGAGGAGATACAATAAACTTCCAGGGATCGGCTGTTGATCCAGAGGAGGGAGAATTGACGGGGAACGCTCTAGTTTGGACCTCTAGTATAGATGGTCAGATCGGAACTGGGAAGCAGTTCAGTAGGTCAGATCTGAGTGTTGGAGATCATACGATAACCTTGACCGCAACGGATAGTGGAGGTGCTAAAGGGACTGCGACGGTT
>CAZSTA010000320.1:0-2297 GCA_964609495.1 uncultured bacterium
GTAACTGGCCACCAACCTCGAGGACCGTAGTTTTCAAGTAGAATTTGGTATATCTCTTCCGTTATATTCATAATTTGTCTATTTTCAATATGCTCTATTAGATCCCCAACTTTTCCTTGCATTCACGCAGTAGTTTCTCGGCGTCCTTATTATCCTTATCGAGCTTCAAAGCCCTTCTGAGATCGTCTATAGCTCGATGAGGTTCGCCAGTTTCGTAGAAGTAGTAAGCCCTCCGGATGAAATTGATGATTCGCTCTTCCTTGGACATTTTACCGATGTCGAAGTCATCATATATTAAATCTATCTCATCTGTTTCGAGCATTAGAGCTTCTTCCTCGCTTAATTTGCCCTGTCGATAGAGCTTCTGTCCCTCTTCAAGCTTGGATAAGAATGATTCGAGGCGAGCAAGTGCTTTCTCTTGATTGGCTATCTTATATTCGATCTTTCCTAATTGATAAAACTCCTTGAGGACGATCTTATAAGCCTCTTCTGCTGTTGCAAAGATATCCCTCTTCATCTGAGCGGAATTTGAGATATCGGTAGTGAGCGCAGTTCCATAAGCATTTAGACCGCTTTGAAAATAGATTCGAAAAGATATTCGTCCTTCAGCCAAATTCAGCCCGAGAATCTCAACGTTCAATATCCCAATCGCTACTTCCTTCGCCTTAAATTTCGGCTTCTCTAGTTCTTTACGCTCTACCTTAATTAATCCCTGGGGTTCTTCTTCCTTTTTCTCCGAGGACATAATTTTTCTCCTTTTCTGCTAGAAGTCAGCAGTAATAAATATATCGCGTATTCTTCTAAGATGGCATGTATCGTTGATAAGATGGACTATTGGATTCTCCTCCTTAGAATATTCGAATATGTTCATAGCGCAGTTATCCTGTTTTATATTCCAAAAATGAGAATTATCCAAGCCAAGCATAGCGCATAGGAGAACTTTATTTACCACTCTATGGGATATAATAGCCACTATGCCACCTCGGTGCTTCATAGCGATATCCTTGAGAGCTACTATTCCTCTCTCAGCTACGTTATTCAGACTTTCTCCTTGGGGGATCTTTACTATGCTTGGTTCAAGACGCCATTGCTTATAGAGATCGGGAAAACGCGCTCTTACCTCACCTTGCGACAATCCCTGCCATTTCCCATAATCGAAGTCTATAAATCCCTCTTCGCTCTCAGCTTCTAGTTTATGGAAGCTGGCTATGATCTGGGCGGTTTTATAGGCTCTCTTCAAAGGACTGGAGTATATAGCCTTTAGTTCAACATCCTTGAGAGTCTCTCCCAAAGCGGAAGCTTGCTCTATCCCTCTCTCATTAAGCTCGATATCGATTCTGCCTCTATATATCTTATCTCTGTTCCAATCGGTCTCTCCGTGTCTGATCAAAATGATCTTAGTCATACTCCCATCATCCGCGAAGACAGGATTAACTTTTCTCATCGAAGACCATCTGGCTAGTTCTCACTATTTTGCCAGTAACCGTATAGATCACGATCTCCCCTATATTAGTAGCGTGATCGGCCATACGTTCTAGATGGCGAGCTACGAGGAGAAGATGAGTTGCTCTAGTGATAGTGCGAGGATCTTCCATCATAAATACCAATAGCTCTCTGAAGATCTGCTCATAAAGACCATCAACCTCTATATCATCTCCGCATACTTTTTTGGCCAAGTCTATATCCCTATTCACAAAGGCATCCAAACTTTCCCTAACCATCCTCTGAGAGATGTCTGACATTCGAGGTATATCTATAAGTGGCTTTAAGAGAGGTTTATCCGCTATTGCTTTGGTAACTTCTGCTATATTCACCGCCTCATCGGCCATCCTCTCCAAGTTAGTTACGATCTTAATACCCGCAAAGAGCCTTCTTAGATCTATAGCCATAGGTTGTTGAGTAGCTATAAGCTCAACACATTTCTCCTCTATGCTATTACGAAGCTCATCTATAACATCATCTCCTTCTATTACTTTAGCCGCTAGATCTATATCCTTATCGGCTAATGATTGGACTGCTTGGCGGATTGCGTCTTCTACTAGTCCTCCTAACCTCAATATATCCCCTTTCAATTCATCTAACTGTTGATGGAAAGCAACTCTTGTCATATCATCATCCCCCTACTGTTTTTTAGCGGATATTAATTTAATATTTTACCTTCGATGTAAATGATTTTAGCGCTAACTCCAGTTGCTTTATTATAACCTAAAAGATCGAATTTGTCCACCATTTAGAATAGTTTAGGATGCATATAAAATCTGGGATCTAAGATCTAATTTACTTTGTATTACACCCTC
>CAZSTA010000321.1:0-2259 GCA_964609495.1 uncultured bacterium
TGATCCCAGCTTTTGCGGTGGGAAGAGCTCAGGAGGTAGCTTTGATCCTGAAAGCGATGCAGAACTCAAATACTATACCTCTATTCCCAATATATGTTGATGGAATGGTGAGATCAGCTTGTGATATTTATGAGAATTTGGGGCATGATCTAAGTCCGCAACTACGAAATTATAAGAAAAATACTCAACAACCTATATTCTTTGATAGGACAAGGCAACAGGTGATAAAGGTATCTGCGATCTCTAGAGAGAGCATTATAGACGGAGATCCCTGCTGTATCATCTCTAGCTCTGGGATGTTATCGGGAGGTCCTTCCCCCTTCTATGCTAGAAAGATTGCACAAGGGGAAAGGAATGCTATCTTGATGACTGGCTATCAGGATGAGGAATCTCCGGGAAGGAAATTGCTGGAGTTGGAGAGAGGACAAACTACGACCTTAGAGGATACTCCGACGACAATAAATTGCGAGGTAGCAAAGTATAACCTCTCTGCCCATGCGGATAGGAATCAAATAGCAAATATGATAAAACAGTTGAATCCCTGTTCGATAGTATTAGTGCACGGTGATGAGACAGCGATAGATAATCTCGCTTCTCAATTGAAGAACTTTAACCTCATCAAGCCTGACAATGGAATGAGCTTCGATCCTTTAGTCCCAGCTGAGAGACATAAAGAATCCGAAGTTAAAACGATATCGGTAGCTCCTTCTTCTAAAAGCACCATAAGTGAGGTGAAGAGGGGAAAGGATGCTATCACTCAAGAGGATCTCCCAAGAATATGGGAACAACTGCTCGAGCTTTGGGGGAGAAGAGGATATACCGAACCTGAACTTGCTCGTCTCTGGTTCGGAGATGGTTTCTCAAAAGCCCAGCGGAGTCAGCTATCCAATTTGTTGAGAGCTGATATGATATATTTCGATAAGGGAAGGATGGCCAAGCAAGTAATATATACCCCTAGGCCCAGAAGGAAAGTAGATGAATACACTAGGCTCAGGAAAGCTTCTCTCTCCGTCCCAGTAGAAAGGGGAGATGTGATAGTCATTAAGGATGAGAACAACGCTCTAAGAGTGGGAATCTGTATAGAGCCACCCGATGAGGAAGGGGTATTCAAGGTGATAGTTCAAAAGAAGAGACAGGATATCTGGTTTAAGGAGGTAGTAAGGGAGAATACCGGGATAAAGCTTCCTTTGGAAGAGTCAATAGATATTAACGAGTTGAAAGTCTATCTCCCATAATAAACTACTCCAGAAGACAACTCGTATTTTATATCAAGCAAATCCCGTTGACATTTGGTTCAGAGTCAAGGGTAAAAGCTATACCTTTGAGGAATTAGTAAAACTCATATTCGAGGAAGCCACTCCTGAACAACGCTTAGCCTTAGCTCTCCAGATGAATGGATATAATCCTTTCTTTGAAAGAAAGGAGAATGGAGAGTATATCCCTAGAAGTGAGGAGGAGATGTTAGAGGAAGCTCCTCATTTGAAGAGAGAATTGAAGGTAAGAAAGTTGAATAGAGGGACGAGAGTGAAATTAAAGGATGGTAAAGTAGTTACCTTAACAGGCGAGTTCTTTATCAAGACTTTCCAATACGAGGATGAGGAGGGTAATATAAGCACAGCTAAGTATAGTCACTTTTCGGAAGATGATTTTTGATGAAGACTAGGGCAGTGGGATATATAAGAGTATCAACTGAAGCTGAAGAAGATTTGAGCTTAGATATACAGCGGGACGCTATAACGAGCTATTTTGACATACTCCAACGACCTTCAGTCGTTGGAGTATGTCAATGAAAACAAAGGACATTCCCTTTCGAAGAATTTAGAGGAACAAAAATAGTGAGTCCAAGGGAGTTTGTCGAATATTTTATATAAAAGTTGAAATACTAGACTTTATGGAAAGAGAATTAAAACCTATAGCCAGTTAAAAAGCTGGACTATACAGAGAGGGGCTTAAACCAATATATTATTAAAATCACCTTATCAGAAGAGGTGATTTTTTTATGATTAACCAGGGATTTCTTAGCTCGATAAAGAGCTTTTTGTCTTTTAGGATGAGGTTCGAGCCGATAGTCCCCAAGATTGTTTTCTTATCTTCCAGGGTTCCATTTTCAAACCAGTATTTGGCGTAACAGGCAAAATTGAATGTCTTTTCGCTCAGCTCTAACCATTTATCTGCTCTGTGTTCGCTATCATCTATTTTCTCTTTCAGTCTTGCCCTTTCCTTAAAGAGCCTGTTTTTGTGGGCTAGGTATTCTTCATC
>CAZSTA010000322.1:0-2237 GCA_964609495.1 uncultured bacterium
CCCCCCTCCTTATTCTTATAATCGATATGAGTGGTTATCTGGATAGCAAATTCCTGTAACAGCTCCTCCGCGATAATTCGACTATGAGTAGCTTTATGAGTGCGAACCTCATCGTTTATCTCTCCGTGCCTTCCTCCGAAGTTATGATCGTGGCAGTAGAACAGGCTAGCCCAACCCTCGTCTAGGAGTTCCTTAGGATATATTCCCCATCCCAGTAAGTGCCGCCAGGTAGAGAATTTCTCCGCAGAAAGCAGTTCATTCTCACCCCTTCTAGCCTCTTGATAAGTTTTAATCTCGGCGGCAGGAATACAATAGAAACCATAAGGTCTCTCTCCAATATAAGTAGGGATCTTCTCCAAATCCTCGGTATCCTTTGAGAGCGCCTCGAAGAAATTCGACAGGGTCGATATCTTAAATTTAACCTCCTCTTTTTCCCTGTTCCACCTCTCCACCACCTCGCATATCTTTGGCTCAGGCATAATCAAATCCATCTCATCACACATATATGCCTTAGTGGGAGGCCATCTCTCTGCCAGGATCTCCAACTGCTGGGGAAGTTCGGTGCAAGCGTTATCATATCCCTTGCGCAAAACGAAACCCCAACCATAATTTATATAGTGATGAGAAGCTAAAACCCGCGATCCATCTGGCGCTTTCCACCAGTGAACGATCTTGGGAGGATGCAAGCGGCTATAAGTAAAATATTTTATCCCAGCTTTAGCTAATATCTGAGGGATTTGGATGGTATGACCAGGGAGATCCGAGTGCTGACAGGCGATAAGCTCTAACCCAAAATTTTCCTTAGCCCACCTCTTAGCCATAACGATCTCTTGGATTAGAACCTCCCCATCCAATATCTGCTCTATCCCTCCCGCCATAGCACTACAGACCTCAAGTCTCTCTGCCTCAAAAAATTTCTCGACTTTGGGCAGATAATCAGGATAGCTCCTTAAAAAGTGCTGTAAAAACATAGCGTATTCAACAGTAAAACAATAGTCGGGATACTTCTCCATAGCATCTAAAGCCTCTCTTATGATCTCATCTGCATAAGCTAAACACTCAGCAGGAGTAGCACACCAACCTAAATCGAAATGCGAACCGGGAACTACATATATCTCCCACTTCCGTCCAAATTCGGACATAATCAAGTTCTCCTCCTATGTAATAATCTCCTCAGCAACCTCTTTATAGCTACATAAGGCCTCTTCCACGAACTCACCGGGAAATTGTTACCCAGAACTTCTCTTATTAGATTGCGTAGCTCTTTATCCTTCTCCTCTCTATAAATTCGAATGAGAGGCTCGATCGCCCCCTCTCCAATATCGGCTAAGACATCCATAATAACTATTCTCGTATCTTCATTCGCTTCTCCTCTAAGAATCTCTATCAAAGGCTCGACCGCCTCTGGACCAAATTTACCCAGAGCTTCGATAGCAACCGATCTAACATGCCAACTCTCATCATTAAGTGCAGTATAAATGAGTGATTCAATCGTTCTGTCAATTTTTAACTCTCCCAGAAGTGCTGTGATCTGCAGTCGGACCTCCCGATTCTCATCCTGCAAAGTTTGAACGAGGGGTTCAGTAATACCAGCTCTCCCCAGATTAATGAGTATCCCCATAGCTATGTCATATCTACCCCACTTCTTCAAAGCCTGGAGCAATGGTTCAACAGCTCTCACATCATCTAAACTCTTCAGAGCCAAAGCTGCCTTAATCCTTACCTCCTCATCCTCATCATCGAGCAACCCGACCAAGGGGCTCAAAGCTCTGCTATCTTTTAACTCCCCTAAAGCTACGGCCGCTTGTATCCGCATATCCCGATCCTCGTCCTCTGAAGCTAGGATCAGAGGTTCAACTATCCTCTCATCCCCCAGATCGATCAGGGCGGACATTATAACCTTGCGAATAGCAAGAGTCTGATTCTGATCTCCAAGGATCTGAAGGAGCGAATCTACAGCTTCTTCCTCCTTTATTCTCACTAAAGCCATCGCAGCTTCTTTACGCAGTTCCTCACTCTCATTTTCATTCCCCAGAATCTCACTGAGATGCTCGATGACCTCGATCTCACCTAATTCCCCCAGGGTCTTAATTACTTCCCGACGCAGCCCTTCATCATTACTCCTAAGAAGCCGGAGCAAAGGTTCGACCGTCTCTGGACCCACATTGATTAGAGCCTCAGAGGCAGTTCTTTGAAGCTCCTCATCTCTCAAAGCCTTAATGAGAGTATCGATCCCC
>CAZSTA010000323.1:0-2229 GCA_964609495.1 uncultured bacterium
GTTCAATCTCAGTGTTCCCTCTCCCCTCGTGGGAGAGGGATAGGGTGAGGGGGGATTATATCTTGATAAAAATCTGTTAGCCCGGATTTTTACATGCTTACTTCTATTTAAAAGGTCTTGACATTTAGATACTTCTGATCTATAATATAATGCGTAGCTATAAGTTATATCAAAAGCGGTGATTTAGATTGAATGAATCGAGAAAAAGAGTGATGACCAAACTACAGAAACGAGAGGCTATCGCCGGATATCTTGTAATTAGCCCCTGGCTTATAGGGGTGATCATCTTTACTGCTGGTCCGATAATAGCTTCTCTTATTATAAGCTTTTGTAAATGGAGTGTTCTTGAGCCTCCTAGTTGGATTGGAATAGAAAATTATCAGAAGTTATTTAAAGATACTCTATTCTGGCAATCTTTGAAAGTTACTAGTTACTATTCGGCTCTAGCTATTCCCCTGGGAGTTACATTTGGATTATTGGTAGCTCTCTTGATGAATCAAAAGGTCAGAGCTATTACCTGGCTTAGGACTATATACTATCTTCCCGCAGTTGTCTCCGGAGTTGCTGTTGCCCTTCTCTGGCGATGGATCTTCAATCCAGAGTTAGGAGTAATAAATAATATTTTGAAATTATTTGGGATAGAGGGACCAGCTTGGTTAACTGATGAATCTTGGGTTATACCCTCCTTCGTCATTATGAGTTTGTGGGCGATAGGAGGAGGGATGATAATTTATTTAGCTGGACTTCAAGGGATACCTCAACAGCTTTACGAAGCGGCAGATATCGATGGAGCTAATTGGTGGAATAAATTCTGGAATATCACCATACCGATGATCTCCCCGATAATCTTCTTCAACTTGGTTATGGGCATCATCGGCTCTTTTCAGATTTTCACCCGATCTTATATAATGACTGATGGCGGTCCCAACAATGCGAGCTTATTCTATCTGCTATATCTATACAGAAATGCCTTCCGCTATTTCAAGATGGGATATGCCTCTTCTCTAGCCTGGGTATTATTCTTAATAATCCTAATTTGTACGCTCTTAGTCTTCAAATCATCCCCTATGTGGGTGTATTATGAGGGAACTTTGAAAGGAAAATAATCAGTGACTAAGAAAATTTACTGGCTATCAAGAAAAAGCACCCAAGACCTCATAAGCTCCATAGTTATATGGATATTACTTATAAGTGGAGCTGGCTTCCTTATGATACCTTTTTTATGGATGCTTACCTCGGCCTTAAAGCCACTTGAGGACATCTTCCTTTTGCCTCCCAAGTGGATACCAAATCCTGTGATCTGGAATAATTTTCCGAAAGCTCTTACTGCCTTACCCTTTGGCACTTATCTTAAGAATTCATGTATTATAACTTTCTCCTGTATCTTTGGTCAATTATTGTCTGCCTCATTAGTAGCTTATGGCTTTGCTCGTTTGAGATTTCCCGGTCGGAATGGGCTATTTCTCTTCCTCCTATCGACTATGATGCTGCCCGCTCAGGTAACTATGATCCCGATCTTTATTCTCTTTAGAACCATAGGCTGGGTGAATACCTTGAAGCCTCTTATTATCCCCGCCTTCTTCGGAGGAGGAGCATTCTTTATCTTTCTTCTAAGGCAGTTCTTTATGAGTATTCCTCTGGAGTTGGATGATGCGGCAAAGATAGATGGCTGTGGGGTTTTAGGCATCTGGCTTAGAATAATATTGCCTCTATCCAAACCAGCTTTGGCTGCGGTTGCCATCTTCTCCTTTTTAGGACACTGGAATGATTTCATGGGGCCTTTGATCTATCTCAATTCTGCTGATAAATATACCTTGGCTTTAGGATTGAATAGTTTTAGAGGTTTATATGGCACCAGTTGGAATCTGCTGATGGCTGCTTCGATAGTGGTTATGCTTCCTTGTCTAATTATATTCTTCTTTGCTCAGAAGTATTTTATCCAAGGTATAGTAATGACAGGCCTCAAAGGCTAATCTCGATTAAGTCTATCTCAATGATTGGGGGTGATATAAAGAAGCTGAGGATGTTCCAGATTAGACTAGAAGGGCTAGATAATGTATTGTATAAAAACAAATTTAAGGAGGTATATAATGAAAAGTAAATGGATAGTTATGATCGCCGTGATATCCATAGTATTCGTTAGCTCCGCTGCTTTTGCCGCCAAGACCACGGTTGATTACTGGTCTCCCGTGGGACGAGCTAACCCGCATGGAATAGGTCTTTTGAAGA
>CAZSTA010000324.1:0-2192 GCA_964609495.1 uncultured bacterium
AGCAAAGCGTCCATCGTAATCGAATCGCTTGCTATAATACACGATATAGTTTATCATCTCTCTAGCCAAAGTTCCCGCGCCTTCATCCCCGGTCTCCTCATAGTAATTAACGAGTGCCAAGATCACGACGGAGTTAAAGAGGACATCGGAGGTGCTACTTAGCTCCCAACCGTATGAAGGAGTATAAACCTCATGGGGAAAGAAGCGATAGCCCAAGGTCTCGATACTAGGGGCAAGCGATCCTAATTCCGCGTTTTGAAGCTGAGGGATCATCATTCCCATTCCCGCATTTTGGTATATAGATATCTCAGTTAGTCCCCTGATTAATTTATCTATCACATCTTTTACCCGCTTTTCCTTCGAATCAAGATACCAGGTTAGGAGCCCGTTGAGGATATATCCTTGCTCGTGAACGCTACAATATACCTTCTCACTCCAGGGATAGCTCTCATTATAACGTAGTCCCTTAGCTCCAAAGTAGGAGAGGAGCAATTCCTTGAGCTTTTCCTCCACCTCGATACCCTCATCGCTTCCGGTCATATTACGAAGCATTATAAGAGCATCGACCCAGCTTCCGGGCAGTTCGCTGGTATCCCATCGGGTATGTTCGGCATGAGGTGGATCGGTATCAAAATATACTCCCCAGTAGGGTAAACATCCTTTACTTCTATCAACCATACTCGTTAGATAGCGCAGACTAAGCTTCGCGCGCTCTCTTAAATCCGAGGTATTTAACATCGCTTATCCCTCCTTTTTCGCTAACTGTCGAAGTTGGCTCATAATGATGATAGCCCTTCCGAGACTTCGGAAGGGCTTATCTTAATTTCAGATAAAGTTTGCTTTATGAATTAGCGCCTTTTCTCCACCGTGGCGGATAGCTTTTGGGTATCTAATTTTATACCAGGCCCCATTGTGCTTGATAGCACGAGGGACTTCAGATATGTCCCTTTAACCGCGGCTGGTCGAGCTCGGATCAAAACATCCGCAAAGCTTAGAAGATTCTCGACTAGATGCTCAGTGGGAAAGGATACCTTACCGATCGGACCATGAACGATCCCCGTTCTATCAACTCGATATTCAACTCGCCCCTTTTTGATCTCTTCTACGGTATCAGCGATCTCAAAGGTAACCGTGCCAGTCTTAGGACTGGGGAACATACCCTTGGGACCGAGAATTTTACCGAGCTTCCCTACAAATCTCATCATATCAGGAGTTGCCACTACAACATCGAAATCCATCCAGCCACCTGCTACCTTCTCGACCAACTCCTCCCCTCCCACATAATCGGCTCCAGATTCCTCTGCCTCGAGCGCCTTTTCACCCTTGGCGAATACCAGAACTCGCCTCTCTTTACCAGTGCCATGAGGTAAAGAGATCGCTCCTCTTATGTTCTGATCAGCATGACGAGGATCGACTCCCAAGCGCGCGGCAAGGTCTATAGTCTCATCGAACTTGGCAGTTGCAGTTCTCTTTATAAGCTCTATCGCCTCTTCAGGATCTAGTAAATCGGCTCTATCGACTAATTTCACTACCTCTTGATATCTTTTTCCCCTTTTCGCCATTATTCATCTCCTCTTCCTAACTGGGTTGCTCCGTGACCTCAATACCCATACTCCGCGCAGTCCCCATAATTATCTTCATCGCCCCCTCGATATCATTAGCGTTTAGATCGGGCATCTTCTGCTCGGCGATCTCTTTGATCTTGGAATAGGGCAATTGAGCCACTTTATCCCTATTTGGCTCTGCAGAAGCCTTCTCGATTCCAGCCGCTTGCTTGAGCAACACTGCCGCGGGAGGGGTTTTGCAAACAAAGGTAAAGGATCTATCCTGATAAACTGTGACCACTACAGGTGTTATCAGTCCTGCTTTAGAAGCAGTCTGAGCATTGAAGGCTTTACAGAATTCCATAATATTCACTCCATGCTGAGCCAAAGCTGGACCAACTGGAGGGGCAGGATTAGCCTTTCCCGCCGGAACTTGCAATTTCACCATCGCAATGACTTTCTTAGCCATCTACTTCAATTCCTCCTAGTTCTATTTTCCACTTTCCAACTATAATTTTTCCACTTGATTGAACTCTGATTCCACAGGTGTCTCTCGACCAAATATAGAAACTAAGATCTTCAATCTTCTCTTCTCAGCATTTATCTCATCAATTACTCCTGTAAACTCAGCGAAGGGACCCTTGATAA
>CAZSTA010000325.1:0-2191 GCA_964609495.1 uncultured bacterium
TAATAGATAGAGGATATTTTGAATTTACAGATAAGGATATGATAAAACCTAAGAGAGTGGGGAGTTAAGTCTCTGAGGCAGAACTTCCGTCGGGAGCTTTTTTTCGTAGGGAAAAACTACTTAATCGCTTGTTAGTCAGGATGAAGTATGATATAATAACATAAATACGGAAGTAAGGAGAATCTACTTTTATAATGAATGAAGAAGTTGAAATCACTGCTCATAATAATACTCAGCTCTTCTCGAACTACTACCTAAATGAGATCTTGCCTAAAGGTGAGGAGTGGAGAAATGTTCCCAACCTCGAGGAGAAGTTCGAGGAGTTGAAGAAACTCTATGAGGAATCAAGAAGGCTCGTAGTGGCTTCTAATGAACCTCAGACTGAAAAACACTTTGTCCGACCCGCTTTGGAGAGGTTAGGTCATATCTTTGAGGTTCAAACTCCCATAAATACTAAGCAGAGAACTATAACTCCAGATTATACCTTCTTCGCTTCCCCTGAAGATCGCGAGGAAGCCGCTCATCTAAAGGGAGAGAAGGAATATTTTAGGAAAGCTCTAGCTATTGGTGATGCTAAGAGATGGAATAGAAATTTGGATAAAGCCAGCAAAGAGTATAAAGACCCGTTTGCTAATACTAATCCTAACTATCAGATAGATAGCTATCTTAGACATACTAATACTCGCTGGGGAATATTGACCAATGGACCGAAGTGGAGACTCTATAATATCGAGCGTAGCTTCTCCCTCGATACCTATTATGAAGTGGATTTAGTTGCCCTCCTCGAGCAGGGCGATTTAAATGCCTTCAAATATTTCTATCTTTTCTTCCGTCAAGAGGCTTTTATTGAGATAGCTGGCAAGTCCTTCTTGGACAAAGTTTATGCGGAAAGCAGTGAATATACAGCCAAACTTGAAGAGGATCTGAAGGAGCGCGTATATAAAGCTCTGCCCCTCATCGCTCAGGGATTTCTGGATTATCCGGGCAACGATCTCGATCCCAAAAGTGATCTCAAGGAGATATATGATCATAGTTTGATACTGCTCTATAGACTCCTCTTCATCCTCTATGCGGAGAGCAGGGATAGGTTACCGCTTAAAAGAAATAGGGATTATGCCGATTCCTATAGCTTGTCTAAAATTAAGCAGGAGATCGCTGATAAGATAGATAAGGATTATAAGCTGAACCCCAAAGCACTCACTTGTTGGAGCAGTTTAAAAGACCTGTTTCACCTAATCGATCAGGGATGGGAGGAGATAGATATCTTCCCCTATAATGGTGGTTTGTTCGACCCTAGTAGGAATGAATTTCTGGAGAAGTTCAATATCGGTGAGCTTTATATAGCCCAGTGCATCGATCTCCTCTCTCGAACGAAGGGTGATGAAGGACAACAGGTATTCATTGACTACCAATCCCTAGGGATAAGGCATCTTGGCTCGATCTATGAGGGATTGCTGGAGTATAAGTTGGAGATCGCCGAGGAGGAAAAAGTAGAGCCTAATACCTATGGGGCTGGAGAGGTCTATTTAGTGAATGATAAAGGGGAGAGGAAGGCTTCAGGAAGCTATTACACTCCAGATTATATAGTCAAATACATCGTGGAGAATACTTTAGAGCCTCTGTGTGAGAGCAGGACTAAGGAGGAGATATTGGCTCTCAAGATATTAGATCCAGCGATGGGGAGTGGTCATTTCTTGGTAAGTGCTTGTGATTTCTTAGCCAACGCGATAATGGAGGCGCCCGCTGAAGATGAAGACTCGGAAGTAGCTAAAATAGAGGAGGATATAGATGATCTTAAGAGATTAGTAGTTGAGAAGTGCCTATTTGGAGTGGATTTGAATCCGTTGGCGGTGGAGCTAGCGAAACTTTCCTTGTGGTTACATACCTTCGTTTCTAATAAACCCTTGAACTTCTTGGATCACCATTTCCGATGTGGGAATAGCTTAATCGGAGCTAGGATAGGGGATTTGGGGAAACTCCCAAATAGAAAAGACAACGATAAAAAAGGTGATGTTGAGCAGATGGATATATTCCAAGATGCGTTCAAATCTAAGGTCAGTATTCTGCTTGACTTCTTTGAGCAGATCGAGGATATACCTAGCGATACCAGAGAGAATATAAAAGCCAAGGAGGAGCTATATAAAGAAGCGAAAGATATGACTAGAAGGTTCAGAGAGGTAGCTGATATCTG
>CAZSTA010000326.1:0-2137 GCA_964609495.1 uncultured bacterium
GGAACTCAAAAAGTGAGAGGAAGATTTCATAACCGAAGTGTGGAGATATCCTCAGGTAGATTGGGATTATATGGGATAGTGGATTTAATAGAGAAGAGTTCGGGGGCGGTCTTTCCCGTTGAGTATAAGAAAGGTAGGATGAGCGATTGGAAAAACGATCAGCTTCAACTCTGCGCTCAAGCTTTAGTTTTAGAGGAGCAATTAGGGATCGAGTTAGAAGCGGGATATATCTTTTATCTTAGTTCCCGTAGGAGAATGAAGATATCCTTTACTCCGGAATTGAGGAGAAAAACGCTCCAGACCGCGGAGGAACTACGACTTTTAACTGAAAAAGAGAGCGCCCCTCCACCTCACTGGACGAAAAAGCGATGTGAACCCTGTAGTATTAAGGATATCTGCCTTCCTCAAGAGATAGAGATTATGAGGATGAAATTATGATCCTATATGTGATGGAGAAGGAGATCAATTTAAGAAAAGAGGGAGAACGACTTATCGCCTTTAAGAATGGCACTAAATTACGTGATATCCCTATCCTCAATTTGGAACAGGTAGTTATCATCGGGAATGTTAATTTGACCAGTCCAGTAATTGCTTTGTTGCTAGAGAATAATATTGAAATATGCTATCTTTCTTATTATGGTCGCTTTCGAGGAAGGTTGATGCCAGAGTTCTCTAAAAACTCGCTTCTTCGTATCAAGCAGTATAGTGCTTCTCGAGATGATGGTTTTAAGGTTAAAGTAGCAAGACAATTTATCTATGGCAAACTGGCTAATATGCGCACTATGCTGATGAGATACAATCGGGAGTTGAAGGATAAGAGGTTGACGACTGCTATAAATAGAATAAAGGTGATTATAAAGAAGTTAGAGAAAGTGGAAACACTTGATAGTCTGCGAGGATATGAGGGGGGAGGATCAGGCCAATACTTCTCTGTTCTACCTCTGTTATTTAAGGACGATTGGGGATTTTCCAAGAGGGTCCGCCGTCCTCCTACCGATCCAGTCAATTCCCTCCTCTCGTTAGGCTATACTCTTCTGATGAATGATATGTCAAGTGCAGTCAATACCGTGGGTTTCGATCCCTATATAGGTTATCTCCATGCCGATAAATATGGAAAACCCTCATTGGTTCTCGATTTAATCGAGGAGTTCCGGCCGGTAATCGTCGATTCGATAGTGCTTGAGCTTATCAATCGCCATAGCTTAAAGATGAAGGATTTTGTGAAAAACATGGAGGCTTATTATCTAACCAATAAGGGGATGAAGATTTTTCTGAGTAAGTATGAGGAGCGTAAGAATACCGAGATAATCCACCCAATATTTGGCTACAAGGCAACTTTAAAGAGATGTTTAGAACTTCAGGCGAGGCTTTTTTCAAAATTATTGCTTTCGGATATTGATAATTATATGCCTTTTATGGTAAAATAAAGGGGGAGAGCGAAAGTGCTTATTGTGGTAAGTTATGATATCTCGGATGATAAAAGGCGATACCGCGTTTTTAAGAAGCTCAAAGATTATGGGAAATGGATGCAATATAGCGTGTTTGAGTGCAACATAAGTCGCGAAGCTAACTTAAGGCTTCAGGATGCTTTGGAGGAGATGATTGATAAGAAAGAGGATAACATTAATTATTATTACCTGTGTGAAACATGCCGAGATAAGATTCACAGAATAGGAAGAAAAAAACCTAGGGATGATGGTGATATTCTGATCATCTAAAATGATCCTCCGAGATTTTTCCGAGCATCACAGTGATTCTGATTCTCCCCTATGTCTCTCGGAAAACTTAGAGGATATTAGAAAAACCTTTGTAGGAGAAGATTTTATGGCTGAGTTATTAAGTGAAGTTAAGAAGTTTTTGAAGAGAAAAAGCCGTGAAATGAGTCAAAAAGAGCTGTTGCTCGGAAATGGGTTCGGAAAGTCGCTCCAGCAGAGGGCAAAAATTGGGGTCTGTAGAAATAAAGATAATTCCGCTTGAGGAATTGAAACTAATTTCGCGGGGGGGATAACCCAAGGTAGTGAGAAGTAGAAATAAAGATAATTCCGCTTGAGGAATTGAAACTTTAGCCCTAATTGCCATTTTCTTAATGCTATATCTGGTAGAAATAAAGATAATTCCGCTTGAGGAATTGAAACGG
>CAZSTA010000327.1:0-2129 GCA_964609495.1 uncultured bacterium
AGCGAAAACTATGTCATTATCCCGCTCTCTCCCCAATTTTATTTCCTTCTTAGTCAGAGGCAATTCCTTAACAACAGTATCGCCCAACTCAATTATCAATTTTGCTTTCAAATCACTTGGTTCCATAAATACGATCTACCTCCAATTGAGTGATCATCATTATGATGATAACTCAAATTACAATTATGATAACAGTGAGATCAAAATAGCTTTCTGGATATGTAATCTATTCTCCGCCTCATCGAAAACTACCGATTGCGGTCCATCAATAACCTCATCCGTGATCTCCTCTCCTCGATGAGCGGGAAGATCGTGCATTATAATAGCATGCTCTTTAGCTAACCTTATCAATTCCTGATTGATCTGGTAGTTTTGGAAGATACCTCTTCTCCTTTCCCTCTCCCCCTCCTGCCCCATACTTGTCCAAACATCGGTATAGATTAAATCAGCATCTTTAACAGCCCTTCGGGGATCGTTAGTGATCTCGATCGTGCTTCCCGAACTTTCAACATTCTTTCGGGCGAGGGAACAAATATCCTCCTCGGGTCCGTAACCAGGAGGGGCAGCTATAACAATATCCGTTCCCAGCTTAGTAGCGAGCAGAAGGAGGGAGTGGCAGATATTAAAACCATCTCCTATGAAAGCCAGCTTCAGTTTAGTCAGATCACCTTTCTTCTCATAAATAGTATAAAAGTCGGCTAGAGCTTGGCAAGGATGCTCTAAATCGCTTAAAGCGTTTATCACTGGGATAGAGGCATATTCAGCTAGCTTGAGAACAGTGCTATGCTCAAAGGTCCTTATGACTATTCCATCGACATAGCGAGATAAGACTTTTGCGACATCAACTATCGCCTCCCTCTTCCCCAATCCGATATCATTATTATCTAGGTGAACAGCGTATCCTCCTAACTCAAACATCCCTATCTCAAAGGATACTCTTGTTCGGAGGGAAGGTTTCTCGAAGATCATCGCGATGCTCTTTCCATCTAGGGGACGGAAAGGGATCCCCCGCTTTCTTTTTTCCTCGATCGTCCTTGCCAAAGAGAAGAGTTGATATATCTCCTCGGATTTCAGATCCATTATAGAAAGTAAATCTCTGCCTTTCAGCTTTGAAGCGGAATTATTAGACAATTTCCCCTCTCCTTGTCAGGCTTCACTATCCCTCTCCTCGAGGGACAGGGTATAGGGAAACCTTTGAACCTTGAGTTTTTCTGCCCGCAAAACAAAAGTTTCCTCTTAGAGGTAAATTATTTCGATATCCAATATATTTTGATCATTGGATTCAAAAAATCGACTTGGAGTGCCCTGACCTGCCCTGAATCCTCCACCTCATCATTTAGGGATTCATAGGGGGAGGGAAATCTTTATCCTCGCTCTCCCTTAAGCCCCTTGCAGACCTATATCCTTTTCCCCAAAGACCTGAGCGCTGTAGATATATATATCGGCCCCTTCCTTCCAAGCATCTTTAGGTAAGCCAGCCTTTAAGCAACTATTCTCAAGAAAAGTTTCCCTATCCCAACCATACTCCGTCGCAACCTGGGGAAGAAGAGTGCCTCTGAAATAGCCTTTTATAATGTATATGCCATGCTTTCCAACCTCTATTTTGCTGACATCTTTTATCTTTCTCAAGGGAGAAAGAACCGATATCTCTATATCTATATCCTTTAATTCACTCTGCATAACTGGAGGGAATCTCGGGTCTTGAGTAGCGGAGGAGATAGCCATCTGAGGTACCATTTTGTATAGAGGAAGATCAGGGGTGAAATTCCCCAGGCAACCTCGTAATGCACCTTTCTTGTGAAGAGTTACGAATACCCCTCGCTCCTCATTCAGCGCTGACTCGAATGGTTTAGGCTCAATCCTTGCTCCAGATATATAATAAGTCTCGATAGAGGAACGAGCTAGCTTTAATAACTCCCTTTTAGCCTCCTCGCTAAGAGTAAAATCATCGTCCTTCATCTATTTCATCACACCTTTGATTCGGATTAGATATTCACTCTATTCACTATTATTATATCCGAACTGAATCTCTTTGTCAAGTAAATCTATCTCATTAGTAAGCATGTAAAAAATCGTGCTGGGGAATATGATTCTCCCCCTCACCCTATCCCTCTCCCACGAGGGGAGAG
>CAZSTA010000328.1:0-2104 GCA_964609495.1 uncultured bacterium
AGCTGGGCTGTCAATTCCTCCAATTCCTTTCTGTGCTTTTCAAGTTCCTCCTCCGCTCGCTTGCGCTCAGTGATTTCTCGCCGAAGTTGTTCATTAATTTTCCTTAGCTTATCAATAGTCTGGATTATCCCTTGAGAAAAATCCCTCTCTCGGCGTAATGCCTCCTCATGCCTTCGTCTTTCTTCCTCCTCAGCTATCTTCAGCCTTCTATACCACCAGACTATTGTACCTATCATTGCAACTATCACCATAATTAATATGCTCACTCTGACTAAGTTACTCCACGGTGAAATATTCACTTGAGAGATTATGCGGAGGAAGATCGCTAAATCCATACTTAAGAATCTCCTCTTTTCAACCCTGGATAATTATTGCTAAGAGGACACATAATAGATATGTGGAAACGCTCTGCCTATATCTTCGCCCTGAAAGTAAAGAGGGTATTATTCTATCTCTAAGGAGGGCACCTTTGGTGAATTGCTGATTAACACCAGAAGTTATCTAATGGATAACTTCCGATATATCCTGACTACTGTTTGACAGTTCCTCCGTGATATCGACTACTTGGCTGGAGTAAGAATCGATCTGACTCACTATCTGGTTCAAATTATCTCTGACCTTACTTGCCGCTTCATAAAGAACTAGTATCTCTCTCTGATTCATAGAGGCTAGAGGGATCTCGACTCTAAAGTCGCCTTCCGAGATATTTTGAGCAACTGTAATTAAACGGGTCAGATTTAAGGATAATATCGAGGCATAGGCATAAGCTATCGCGGACATCGATCCTACTCCTAAGAGAACCATGAGCAGCGAAGACAGCTTAATGCCCGATGTCTCTGCATTCATCTCTTGAATATCTCCCTCATAAGCAACTATCCAATCCCAAGAGGGATAATAACGATAGGCGACCAATCGCCATCGGGGAGGGTCCTTATCCCTATCAATATATCTTAACCAACTATTCTTAAAATCAAGCATCTCCCGAATATGAGGTTTCAACTCGATAATTTCTCCCTCTTTGGTAGGATGAGCAATCAATTTCCTCTGCATATCCAGAATGAAAGGGAAACCAGTATCACCAACCCTGTTCTCCAAAGAAACTTCCCTTCCTTCAGCTTTGGAATGGCCAACTAATCTGATCTTGGCTAACTCCTTAGCGGAAGCAAGAGACATCTCCCCTATCTCCACTCTTCCGTCGAGCTCACTTAATACTTCTCTGGCAATCTCCGCTCTCTCAATAAGTCTATTTCTTAAAAGCCAATAGATATAACGATTGGCAGTTATAGCATTTAAGGATAGAGGAACTAATATTGATACTAAGAATAATAATATTAATATAAACTTACTACCGACTATATACCAAGGTATCTTTCTTCTCCTAATTAGCCCCATCCCATAACCAGCCAAAGTTTCTGCGATAGGCTGGAGCCTTAAGCTGTAGAATACAAGGTTGAGGAAAGCTATCATAATTCCGAATATGAAAAAACCTGCCTCAATAAGAACAATATCCTCTAAGGATATAGCCAAGACCACCTTGAGCAGAAGATAGATTATATTCCCTAGAACCACCGTTCTGAGAAAAGCGAATAGAGAAAAAATTAGAGGATAGCTTAAGATAAACCTATGAACTATCGCACCCTCTTCAGGAGTTATATTTTCTCCCCTAGATAGAGCCTCTAATATCCTTTGAGGGTGAAAGCTCAAGGTTCTATTAATGAGATAATCGATCGCTATTAAGATAAAACTACCTATTATCGCGGCGATAATGACAAAGATCCGCTGAATTGGGCTCAAGGGGAAATTCAGGATATAGAAATAAACTGCCAGGGGAATCGATAACGAGAATACAACAAAATCAGCCCAGAGCAACCTTCTAGCGATTCTCATTTTAGCTTCCTCCCTGATTTACAAAGCCCACCAAGAGTAGCAGGTTTTGAAGGACATCTTTCTTCGTCCCGCTAAATGGTTCGAACATTTAAACTCCCAATGACCAATTCTGAATTTATATTTTAATTTTACTATATCACTAAGAAAATGTCAATAGATTCTGTAAGCATGTAAAACTTTGTGCTGGGGAATGTGATTCTCCCCCTCACCCTATCCC
>CAZSTA010000329.1:0-2099 GCA_964609495.1 uncultured bacterium
TTTCCAGATCTATTATATCGTTGATGATATATATGCTTCCCGATAACAGGCAGAATAGGAGAAAAGCCAGGATTGATATAATCCATAGATCGAGGGCTAGAAGATTCTTGGAGAAGATCAAGCCCGCGAAGATGAGTAGATTTTTGATCCACTGCTTGGGACGCATAGTCTTGATTATCGCTCTTAGCAAATTTACGCCTCCTCGCGGATTTTAAAGATCATAACTTTCAGGTGGTCATATAGTCTAAATGTCAATTCCGATGAGCCATCATCTATCTTAAAGCCGAATATAGAGGGGAAGCTCTTGATAGTCTTGATAAGTTCAAAACCGAGCTTTCCAGAAAATAAAGAGCTATAATATTCGTTGATGAGGGGGAATCTCTTTTCCGCTTGAGAATATTGATTATAGTATCGCTCGGTCATAACTATATAATCAACTTCGCGCAGATTTTCTTCAAAGAAATTCTTATCCTCTCCTCCACCGTATCTCTCGTAATAGAAATGGACATCTAAGATCTCGACTTTATAATCGTCCGCTAGAGCTGATCCGAGAGGAGGAGCGCTTAGATCCCACTCGAGGAGGATGGTAGATCCCTTCTCCACATTTTCTCTTATCCATTCAGCGGCGTTTATACGACTATCTCCTTGACGATAGATGTTGAGATAGGCGAAGGAGTAGAGGATAGAGGAAATCAGCACTAGAGCGGTGAACCCTCTGAAAGCCAACGAGGTCGCCTTCCCCGGAAATCTTCTCGGCATTTCAACAGCCCAACGTGCTCCCAATAGGGCTAGAAAAGGGACTATAGGAAGTATATATCTTATGAACTTAGCGAACCAACTTCCTGCGAGGAGGAAATAGGGAACGACCCAAGCTAGAAGCAGAATATCCTCTCGTTTAAGGCGAATGAAAGCATAGATTACTCCGATCAGAGAGGTTATCTCTAGAAGGGGCCCCATCCCCCAGAACAGGAGATTTTTGAGATGAAATATGTAGGGTCGAGTCCCTTCATACTGCAAGGTCCAGTGGGGTTTTATAGCTCCAGTCGCTACCCTTCCGTGAAAGACGAAGCTTGAACGAGAAGTAGGACTAGTGAAGTTTTTGAAGTCCAAGAGGAAGTAGGGATTTAAAATTAAAAATATCATCGCTATTAAAACGAAGGTAAGGATCAGTTTCCTATCTATTATCCGCAGAATCTCTCGCCATCTCTTATCCACCTTCCGATTGCTATTTTCCGCTTTCCATCTCATAAGATGGGCTAGGAGGATAACGAGCATCACTGGAGCACCACTTAACTTGGTGGACATCATCAGTCCACCGGCTATTCCGGTTTTGAGGTAGCTGTTTAGATCTCCTTTCCGCATAATATCCGCGGCGAAGTATATAGTCAACCCAATGAAGAAGATGAACATCACCTCCACCGTGAAGAAGTGAGATGCTTGAAGATGTCCTACGGTAAAGGCGACGAAAGCCGCGGCTAATAATCCTACTTTCCTATCATAGAACTTATCTCCTAGTAGATAGAAGAGGAATACCGTTATCGTCCCAAAAGAGGCAGATATGGAGCGACCAATTATATATATGAGAGGAAGATTGTTAGGGTCTGTGAGGGAAAATCCTCCTAAGAATGAGGATAGAATTGAGATCGCTCCTAAGATGAACATTGGCAAGGTCCCATAGACGGATATATGGGGGTTGAGAGAATGTCGCAATCTAACGGTGGTGCTTATCAATAACTCCTCATCACTATGAAAGTGAAAGGGCAATCCCCAATCTACCCCATAGAAGCGAACAAAAGCGCTGCCCAGGAGAATAACAAGTAGCAATAGAAAGTGGAAGATGGGGGATTCCACCCCTCCATTCTCTATTCTCCGTCTTTCACTTTCTATATGCCACTCTCCACTTTTCATTAGAAATATTTCATCAATTCATCTTGATAGATCTCATGGCCTTCATCGTTAGGGTGATGTCCTCCACTATCATAATCATTAAGGAGCTCCGATAGAGGAGTCCCAGAATCTATGATACTACGAAAGGCCGCATGGACATCTACTAATCCAACTGAGATTCCGTTAGCTAGGGATCTAGCTTCATTATTATA
>CAZSTA010000330.1:0-2087 GCA_964609495.1 uncultured bacterium
GATTCTGCGTGCTTAGCCAAGGTTTCAAATTTAAATCACCCTCCCATCGAGGGAGTGGGAAATAGAAGGATCAGTTCTATCTGGATGTTCCCTCTCCCCTGGTGGGAGAGGGATAGGGTGGGGGGGAAATTATTTCTTTCGCTCATTAGATTAGTCTAGCGCACCTTATGCGGATATGAGCGAATATATTTAAGTTCGCTTATAGTGAGATTTTCTCTGAGAGATAAAAGATAACATTTTAAAATGAAAGGGAGAAAAGAGTTTTGAAGACGAGTCTAACCCTCTTCTCCTTTCACTCACTCTTTTCACCTTTGCGATCTACCGAGTCTCAAGCCAATAGATCGTAATCCTCGATCAACTGTATGGCTTTGTGATAGGTACTCATATATTGATCTTTAATCTTATAGCCTATCTCTATAAATTTGTTATAATCTATCATAAATAGATATTGAATCACATTTGAAGTTCCTTCAGGAGCATCTCTATTCTTATCTATATACAGATTAATCACATCTATTCTAGGAACGCTCTCATCTGGAATACCCCTTAACTTCGACATCTCGTGAAGTTGCTTATCTAACTCCTCAGTCTCTATCCAATCTTTAGAGAGAATCAGGGCTACATCTAGGTCATATTCTATGTCTCCGCTACCAGTACAGTTATGCATAGTGGGACGCTCGGAAGTATGTCTCTCATCGAGCTTACAACCCTCCTTATCTATGGAGGATACAGTAAATACGGGGCAATTCAACTCTAAGCTCAAATCCGCCAATCCCGAAGATAGCTCATCTATCTTGCTGGCAGACTCCGCGATCTGCCTATCCAGAGGGATCTTCTGGAGATAATCTAAGAATATCACTATATCTTCCTTCTCAAACTCATGCATCGTGTTATAAGCATTTATCTTGATCCTTTCGATCGCATCCTTCTGGCCAGCCTCTATTATATAAAGATAGTTTACATACTTTTCCGTGGCACTCCAACCCCTCTGAAGCTTCTTCAGTAGCTCTCTATCACCCTTTACCCGGTGGCTTTGCAATACCGTGGTATTTATCTGGCTCTCCTTCGCCAGAAGGCGATAGCTCAAGGTCCGAGTGGTTTGCTCCCAAGAGTAGAATAGGACCGGGATCTGATTATTAGAGACGATCCGAGAAGCCAACTCCAGCGACAAATTCGTCTTTCCCCTTCGAGGAGCCCCGGCTAGTCCATAATAGAAACCTTTCCTTATCCCAGATAGCGCGCTGTTTAGAGCATCTAAAGGAGCGATAGAATATCCCAGGATAGTGATCTCTTCGTCCATCTTCTCCCTGGCATCCAACTCTCGATTGAGCTCATACATCTTATATTTCAGAGGCTCTATCTTCTCCTTTACATGATCTTCCCTCATCTCCTGGAGAATGCGAATCAATCCCCCTGTGAAATCAGAGATCTCCATACTCTTGTTCTGCCCATCTCCCCTCAGATACTCAGTTATCGCAGTGTTGATCTGCCCCAATCTAATTCGATGAGCTTGTCGCTTCAACTCATCTACGTAGTCTATCATCTCGGATAATTGAGGTGGTTTCTGGTCCATCACATTCTCCAGATATTGCTCCATCTCATCTGTAAGCAAATTCCTCCTATCTAACTGCTTTCTTATACTATCTATGTCTATGAGCTTATCTGAAGAACGACTATCATACATCTGAAACACTATTCGGAACAGGTTTCTAGCATTTCTGGATCTAAACATAAAGGGCTTTAGCCCTTCATCTATAACCTTCCCGATTAAGAAACGATCATTTATCAGTCCAGACATAAATGTTTGTTCTCTAATGGTTCTTGTATCCGCCATATTATAGCCCCCCTTAAAAGCAGGGATAGTTTGGTAATTATCAAGCTCATTTCCGATAAGATGAATGCTGAGGATCTTCAAGCCATATTCCCATAACGATGATACTATATAATATTATATCACAAAATAAAAATTTTGTCTAGAAAAAAATACTATGGAGTAAGCATGTAGAATATCGTGCTAGCGGTTTTGAACTCCCTTAAATCACCCTCCCCTAACCCCTCCCGTCAAGGGAGGGGAAACTGAAGAGAGC
>CAZSTA010000331.1:0-2062 GCA_964609495.1 uncultured bacterium
ACACCTATCCCCTCTATAGAGGCGAATCGAGACAAGTTAGAGCGCAAGTGGAAAGTAGGCAAATACAAAGCTGATAGAGCTAGTTAAGAGGAGTAAGAAATGGTCGAAATTCTAAGAAATATTACATCAGATAATATTTTAGCAATCCTTATTTTTGGACTCTTAGGACTAGGTTGCGCATTTCCCGTGTCTTGGGTCATCATTTCATTGTTACAGCGAAAAGACGATCAAAATGACATCGGATCCAAAATCGTCGATACTATAATTGTAATAAATGATAAGGGAGCGATATAGAAAATGGAGAATCTTAGATCAATATATCAGCGAATCTATGAACTCTTAGATCTCTATTCTATAAATGCAAAATTAGGAAAAGAGAGGATCGGAGTCTCAACGATCACAATCCCTATATACCCCGATATCCGAAAAGCTAAGATCCTTAGTAATTTAGAGACCGAATTATCACTTTATCTAGGTTGTAATGTATCGCTGGTCAGAGGTCCGGGTCGCTATGATATAATAATTCCTAGATTTGAAAAAAAAGAATTAAAACTCTCAAAACTACTCTCAAGATTGCAGAGAATAGACAAAGCTATATATAATGATCCCTTAACACTAGTTTTAGGTGTAAATCATCGGAATCAGTTAATAGTAATTAAGATCGGCACTCCTCAAATACCACACTTAGCGATTCTAGGCTCTAGTGGGAGCGGTAAGACAGAATCCCTACGCTCTATCCTATATCAGCTTAACGATATGAGTAAAGTAATCTATACCCCTAAGACTGATCTTGACGCTTTTCGACGCTCCGAGCAACTACTCTATGGAGATATCGCTAAAGAGATATCGGATTTTGAGACTATCCTTAGCGACCTAGTCGCCACTATGAATTTGAGAGCTAAAACTAGAAAACACAAAAGCCCGATCCTACTGATAATTGACGAACTTACATCTCTTTTAGCTAGATCAGATAAAGCTACTTTTCTATTAGAGCGACTGAGCGAACGGGGTCGGAGTGAAAATATAATTCTTATTTTGGCTACTCAAAGCGGTAAAAAAACGGTATTTGGCAACAGTGATGTGCTGAGGGAAAATATAACTACTCGACTTTGCTTTCGCACTATGAATAAGCGAGAATCTACTACCATAAGCGGTAATTCAGATATTGATTGCTCTAACCTAGAGGTAGGAGAGGCGATTCTGGTAGGATCGAGCAGATCTCAAACGATATCTACCCCACTTTGCGATCAGCTCGGAGACGGGGATAGGACTTATGAGAATATCCTCTACTCACCCTTGCAGGTCGTTAAAGGCGGGCTTGACCAGTCTGGACAAAAAAACGCAAAGGATATAGATGAGCTTGGGGATATCCGAAAATTTGAGAATTTACCAGAGAAAATAAAAAAATATCTCTTGAGTGATAGAGGAAAAGAGCAAGGTATATCGAAAAGTATATTGGTAAAGGAATTAGACCAGTCTCAACCTCGATCACTTGAGATATTAAGGGAATTAGATCAGCTTGAGATCTTAGGGGATAAGAAAGCTCCGAATTTACCCTCTCCGATCAATTCGGATCGGTTAGGGGAACTGGTTAGAGGGGTTGATCGGTTAAGTGCTGGTTATCCCCAAGAGCTAACCAGTGAAAAAGCTGGTATATCCTAGCTTTCCTATCAGTTAATTAAATGATCAAAATTCGGTGCTTTGAGAGTTGAAAGTAATAGGATCTAATCAAATATTAAAAAACTAACCAGAGAAAATAAACCTTAAAACAAAGGATGGTGAATCAAAAATGAGATATTTAGTTGCAGTCGGTCGAGGCGTCGGAGTAGCATTGCTTTTTCTATTCTTAGCGACTTTGTGTTTAGGTGCGAGCGCTATCGCAGAGCATTATAACAATATACGACTTGCTTATACCTTTCATGACGGAGGAATCGCTATAGGAATCTTAGGCTTGGTGATATCGACTCTCGTAGTTTTTAGCGGTTGTGTAACTGCTAACGCTGAATCTATGAACAGTAAATCCTCCGAGCCTAGAATCATCATTATTAACGGAAAAGAGATT
>CAZSTA010000332.1:0-2057 GCA_964609495.1 uncultured bacterium
CGGGTTGTGCTTTGATAGGCGGAGAGACCGCGGAACTGCAAGAGTTCTACAAAGAGAGGGAATATGACCTCGCTGGTTTTGCCGTGGGTATAGTCGAGCGAGAGGAGATCATAGATGGGTCTAAGATCTCCCCTGGGGATAAGATCGTTGGGCTAGCAGGGAATGGATTACATAGCAGTGGTTATTCTCTAGTGCGAAAAGTTTTACTAGAGGTAGCGGAGTTCGATATAACCGCTTATATTCCGCTGTTGGGAAGAACCTTAGGGGAGGAATTGCTAGAACCAACCAAGATTTATGTAAACTTAATACATAGTTTACTACCCGACTTCTCTCTAAAGGGGATCGCCAATATAACTGGTGGTGGATTTCCTGATAACATCGTTCGGATACTTCCCCTAGGGGTTAAGGCGGTTATAGATAGGGGTAGATGGGAAGTTCCTCCAATATTCGATCTGGTCCGTAAGGAGGGAAATATCCGAGAGACGGAGATGTTCAGGGTATTCAATATGGGGATCGGGATGATCTTAGTAGTCCCAGAGGAGGAGGCGAAGGCTGTAGCAACTAAGGTAGAGGAGAGGGGAGAGAGGGCTTATATCATAGGTCACATAGAGGAAGGAGAGCGAGGGGTGATAATAAAGTGATCAACATAGGGATCTTAGTTTCGGGCCGAGGCAGTAATATGGAGGCGATAATCAAGGCTTGTGAGGATGGCAGGATCGAGGGGAGGGTTGTAGTTGTCATAAGCGATGTAGAGGACGCTTATGCCTTAGAGCGAGCGAGAAGGCATAATGTCGAGGCGGTCTATATCGCTTCTGGGAATTATAGGGCTATCTTAGGGAGAAAAGCTGAGGAGGGGTATGTAGCTTGCCTCAAGGAACACAAAGTCGATCTACTCGCCTTAGCTGGATTTATGCGGATGATCAAAAAGCCTCTATTCAATGCTTTTAGGGGAAGGATATTGAATATTCATCCTTCGCTTCTTCCCTCTTTCCCAGGCTTGGAGGCTCAAAAACAGGCTTTAGAATATGGCGTTAAAGTATCTGGTTGCACGGTTCATTTCGTGGATGAGGGGATGGATGCCGGTCCTATAATCATCCAAGCGGTGGTGCCAGTTAGGGATGATGATACGGTGGAGAGCCTATCCGAGCGCATCTTAAAGGAGGAACATAGAATCTATCCCGAGGCGATAAAGTTGGTTAGCGAGGGGAGGGTCGGAGTTGAGGGGAGAAGGGTGATAATAGTTTAGCAAGGCATTGACATTGTCGATAAAGATCGGTTATAATGATATTAATGAAGATATTTAAGCGAAAGAAGGGAATTTAATGAAGAGAATATCCTTACTCGTAGTAGTATTGACACCCTTGATATTTCTTATCTTCACCAATTGTTTAGCTCAAGATAGCGAAGCCTCTGCCGATAAGGAAGCTGAAAAAACTCCCGCCGAGCGTTTGCAGGAGGCGAAGGGGTTCTCCGCCTTGAAGAGCAGATATCCAGCTTTGGATCCTGCCAAGGCCTCTATCGTAGGGAAGAAGGATGAAGAGGATAAAGGAATAGTGATCACTTCCTTGGGAGCTCCTCTTCCCGATCTAACTCAAGCCAATGAGAATTGGACTCCCTACCTGGGAGTGGAGATGAACGACAATGCCTATCTAGTTAGGATAAGGAATCTTCAGGGTGAATATCCTGAGGAGGAGATATATATCCTCCAACTTCAACTCGTCTTCTTTGAAGAAGGAGGAGGTATGAAAGGAAGTATTCCTCAAAATTTCGTGGTCAGAGTTCCTGAAGGATTGACTATTGAAGAGGTGATGAGGAAACGCTTTCTTGATAGCACTGATATAATCAACGCTATTAAGAGCGCTACGTTCTAACCCAGCTTTGATAGATAGAGGAATTGCTCTGAGTTAGGAAACCTCACGCAGGGGTATTAAAGAAGAACGCCCATATTCGCATAAGATGCGCTAGACCGATCTAATATGAGTGAAGGGAGTAATTTTCCCCCTCACCCTAGCCCTCTCCCACGAGGGGAGAGGGAACATCCAGATAGAACTACTCTT
>CAZSTA010000333.1:0-2054 GCA_964609495.1 uncultured bacterium
CTAAAGCCCTTTAGTCCCCCCTCCCTCGATGGGAGGGGGTTAGGGGGAGGGTGATAATTAACAAGATTCTTTGATAACCTTATTAATTCAGCAAGAACCAAGACGGGAGGGGTTAAGGGGGGTGATTTAAGGGAAGTTCAATTTCCCAGCACGGAGTTTTACATGCTTACAAATCGCTTGACATAGACAGTTAGAAAATGATATAATAACCTTAGCGAATCTATAAGAAGAGATATAGAGCTATGAGCCTCAAAGTAGAAAATATTTTTCACCCCCGCTTCATAATCTCCTATCTTCTATATTTTACTTTAACTCTCTTAATAGGATTGTCAATGACTGTATCTGGGCCAGGAGTTAGTCCTGATTCCGTTTGGTATATAAGTGCGGCAGAGAATCTGCTTAAAGGAAAAGGGTTAGCTGGAAGTATAACCGCTTCCTTGGATATATCGGAACTTACCCCCTACTCCGCTTGGCCCCCTCTATATCCTCTCTCGATAGCTTTCCTCTCTTCCCTAAAACTAGATTCGACCTCGGCCGCCAGATTCTGCTCGATTCTACCCTTCGCGTTCCTGATGATTCCCCTATTTATGATGGGAGTTTTAATCTCCAATTCTAAGGTAGCTCATCTGAGTTGTATTACTTGTATGTTTTTAACTCCTTTAGTATCTGTCTCCACCTATGCTTGGCCCGAATCTTTATATATCTTCCTCTCCAGCTTGGCGATACTGTCCTTGTTGCTCTTCACCCAACGGACTGGAGTGAGAAGTGGATTCGCCTTTCTTCTAAGCGGACTCTTCATCAGTTTAGCCATTCTAACTCGATATATCGGGATTACACTCCTGCTTATGGGGATAATCGCGATATTTCTCAAAGATAGGAGGATAAATACCAGAAATATTAGAAGGATCATAGCTCTAGGTGTAATATCGCTTTTACCAGTGAGTATTTGGTTTATTAGAAATATTCGGGTTACTGGTTCTCTCTGGGGAATATCACGTCCTACTGTCACCTATGGTCTGCTCGACAATCTCGCTCTTCTCTCGAAAACGCTGATAGCTGATCTTCTCCCCTCTCCTAGTCCTGCCCTTCAATCCAGTTGGGATAAGATCACTCCTCATCTCACCTTAATATTTATAGCTATTTTGGTCATTATATTTATAATTTCTCTAATTATCTCTCCTTCCCCAAGAAGTAGGTTGAAACTATTTCTCTCGAACAGTCTGGTTCTATTACTATATGGACCTATATATCTTTTGAGCTTGTTATTTTTAAGATCCACAATGGGTTTTCAAAACTTTGAGACGCGCTTAATAACTTCATCTTACCCCTTTTTAGTAATTTCATCGATCTCGCTCTTTTATATCGTTCTGCGTTATATGAGGGGAAATAGAATTAAATTATATATAAGTAGCTTATCCATACTACTCTTCTTGCTCTTTTTATCTTTTCAGATTTTGCACACTCTCCGTTACTACAATTATGCAAAAGATGGGCAAGTATATACCAACATCGTTTGGAGGGAAGACGAAGCTATCCAATGGATCAAGGATAATACTGACCCCCAAGATCACATTTATAGCAATTATGCTGATGCAGTTCATTTTCTAACTAAGAGATCGGTCAAATATCTCCCCTTTAGAGGTGCGGAGGAATCCGTCAGATATTTCTTTGCCAAAGAGAGAGGAACTGTGAGGACTTACGTGATCGCTCTTAAGGAAGTTGGTTGGAAAGGGTACGTGCTTACTAATGATGACATCATGGAGAACAATAAAAAGTATAAGACCCTATTTGTTATTAAGGATTTTCCTCGAGCGGTAATCTATAAATTCAAGCAGTAAGGCCCAATAGGAAGAAAAAATTGGAGGTGGTAGTGAGGCTGGCGAAAATCCCTTGGGTATGCTATATTGGTCTTTGAGCAGATAATCGGAGTATCATATTCTTAGTTTTTCACTAAGGGAGTTCAAGATATGATTTTCCCCCTCACCCTATCCCTCTCCCACGAGGGGAGAGGGAACACTGAGATTGAACTAAAGCCCTTTAGTCCCCCCTCCCTT
>CAZSTA010000334.1:0-2048 GCA_964609495.1 uncultured bacterium
GAACTCAACTAGGACAAATCTTAGAGAGAGTATCAGAAAATAAGGAGCGATTTCTTATAAAAAGAAGAGGAAAACCTACCGCAGTAATTTTAGGAATAGAGGACTACCTGAAGAATGTAATTAAACAGCCTGATGCATTAACGAAGTTGCAGAAACAGACGGAAAAAAGCGGAGCAAATAGAATGACTTTAGAGGAGATAGAGGAGGAAATTAAGGCGGTAAGGAAAGGACACTAAGCCTATGATAAGGGTAGTCTTCGATACCAATGTGGTAATCTCAGCCGCACTTAAAGAAGGAAGTTTACAATCGCTCATATCGGAGTAGCGTACATAGCTAAGGTAGCTTGAATTTCTATCAGCTATGATAAATCTCATCCAGGAGACGGTTGAACGACAATTCTGGCAGATCAACCTAGAGCTCCCTATGTCAATATGAGCGATCTAAATATACTCTAACTTAGCACCAGAGTAGGTTAGAGAAGCCTATGATAAGGATATAGGTTTGAGTGAACTTATTCCCTACTTCTGCACAAACATCTTGACAAAAACTAAATCATTTGTTATTATAGTAATAAATAATACTGTAGTAATTTATAAGGATTGCTATGACTCTAACAAATACTAAAACTCTATCGGGAAGAGAAACTAAACTTCTTGCTACCTTGAGTAGTCAAGGAAAGATTATCTTCTCCTCTGCTGAGGCTAAAGAGGTCTTAAAAGAAGAAACTTGCTATGTAAAGCAAGTGCTTTATAATTTGAAGACTAAAGGATGGCTAAAAAGGTTAGAGAGAGGAAAGTATTTGATTATTCCTCTTGAGGCAGGACTAGAAGGAGAGTGGTCAGAAGAGCCTTTTGTTATCGCTTCCCATCTGGTAAAACCTTATGCTATCTCTTACTGGTCAGCCCTGAACTTCTGGCAGTTTACTGAACAGATACCTCGAACTATCTTTGTAAGTTCCCCTACTCAGAGTAGAAAATACAGTGAGAAGGAGATTTTAGGTATTCCTTTCAAATTTGTGGTAGTGAAAAAGGAAAAGTTCTTTGGTATTACTAAGATATGGATGGGAAGTCATAAGGTTTGTATTACAGATGAGGAGAAAACACTTATTGATTGCCTAGACCATCCTGAATACTGCGGAGGAATTGTTGAAGCCTGTAAAGGATTGTGGAATGGATATAAAGAAGGGATAGATTGGTCAAAACTCAGTGATTATGCTTATAGGATAGGAAAGAAGGCAGTCTTAAAAAGATTAGGTTATCTAGCGGAGCTCTTGGAGTTACCTATCCCTGACTACCTATCTAAGTGGAGAGATGATATTTCCTCAAGTTCGAGTTATGAGAAGCTAGACCCGACTTTACCAAAGAAGGGAAGATATATTTCTCGCTGGAAGTTACAGCTTAATATTGATAAATACGATTTAATCAACTGGAAGGAAGAGTGATCGACCTTAGAGAGCTTAAACAAAAATCAGAAAGACTAGGATTAGATATCTCAACTATTGAGAGAGATTATGCTTTAAGTTGGGCTCTTTTTGGAATATACTCCAGCCCTCTCTTAGCGAAAGCTCTGGTTCTTAAAGGAGGGACAGCCTTAAAGAAGATATACTTTGAGAATTATCGGTTTTCACAAGATTTGGATTTTACTGTGAGATTTAAGGATATTTCTGAGCAGGACTTACAAAATAATCTAGTATCTGCTGCTAGAGAGGCAGAGAAAGCTTCAGGATTAGAGTTTGAGCTTATTTCCTTAGAGAAGATTAGGGATATACCACAAGAGGAAGCGTATGAAGGCAAGATTGCCTTTGTTGGTCCGAGAAGACAGAAAAGAAGACCAGCCCGAATTAAGCTTGATATCACCTTTTATGAAGAAGTAATGCTGTCTCCATATAATCTTTCTCTAATCCATCCTTATTCTGACCGAGAGGATTGCCAGATAATAATACCTGTCTATAGATTAGAGGAGATAATAGCTGAGAAGCTGAGAGCCCTATTAAGAAGGATTAGAGCTAGGGACTTATACGATATTTGGTATCTACTCAAGTTTGCTCA
>CAZSTA010000335.1:0-2005 GCA_964609495.1 uncultured bacterium
AGGGATAAGGACATCTATGTCCTTGAGATTATGTTCCCTGGCTCCTTTAACAAATATGGCGTCTGGCATGATGCTTTATTGTAGCATCACTGCTCATGTGGCTCAAAGAAAAGCTAAGGATAACGCTGGCAATAAAGCTCAACCGATATCAACCACCTTCAAAGTGGAAGAAATAGTAGGAGAAGCGAGGGTCATCCGGGTGCTGAATTATCCTAACCCAGTTAAAGATGGAACTTACTTTACTTATACTCTCTGTACTGAGGCGGATGAGGTTAAGATTGAGGTCTTTAATATAGCTGGAGAGCGAGTAAGAACCCTAGAAGATGCTCCAACAGATCCCGGCTTTAACAAAGTCTTCTGGGATATGATGGACGATGATGCAGAAGAAGTAGCTAATGGACTATACTTCTACCGACTGACGGCGAAATTTACGGATATGAAGGTAGAAAAGATAGGAAAGATAGCGGTAGCGAAGTAAATAAGTGAAGGAGAGGTTGTCAGATGATAACCTCTCCTCAAAGTTCTAACCATAGCCAGGAAAAGGAGGAAAGAGATGGAGCTATCAGCAATAAAGAGAGGGAAATTAATTATCATTCTATTGATAGTAGTAGTTTTAGCTGGAAGCTCAACAGCGATGGCCAATAAAGATACGGGAGCCTTCTTGCGAATAGGAGCTGGAGCTAGGCCCCTAGGTATGGGAGGAGCTTTCGTCGCTATCGCTGATGATGCCAGCGCTACCTATTGGAATCCAGCAGGGTTAGCTCAGTTGGATAGGATCGAGATAAGCAGTATGTATAATGATCAATTCGGATTAGATATTGACTATAGCTTTATATCTTATACTCAACCTTTGGGCAACCAAACTGTAGGATTGAGTTGGATAATGCTAGCAGTGGGAGATATCCCAAAAGTAGAGCAAGCTAGTGAGGATGGGAAGCCGATAGTAGTCGGATATATAGAGGATGCGGAGAATGCTATTCTCCTCTCCTATGGGCGGAAGATAACTGAGGATATCTATGCAGGTGCTAACCTCAAGTTTATCTCTCAATTCTTAGGGGATGACAATTCCAGTGGTTTTGGATTTGACGCGGGAGCTTTATATAAAACCCCTATCGAAAATTTAACCTTAGGGTTGATGCTTCAGGATATAGCAAGCAGTGTTACCTGGAGTACCGAGAGTGAAAAAACTGAGGATCTTCCTATGCTAACGAAGGTAGGAGTATCCTACAAACTATTAGACGATACTCTAACCCTATCAGCGGAAGTGGATAACGGACCGAGAGGGAGTGAATTCAAGGGAGGACTGGAGTACTGGTATGCCAAAACGGTCGCACTTCGCTTGGGAATCTCAGGGGAGAATCTAACCGCTGGAGCTGGGGTAAGGTATAGTCCCAGCAAGAGGGTCTCTTTAGGTTTCGATTATGCTTTCTTGTCCCACGAACTGGGTGACACCCATCGCTTATCTTTGGGTATTAAATTGTGATGATCATTCTGATATGCTAATCAGATATAGATGAGCATACGAGATATCTCGTATGCTCATTTCTTTTCCGGTATAATTCCACTAGATCACCCTCCCCTAACCCCTCCCGTCAAGGGAGGGGGAAATAAAGAGAGCAGTCTTATCTGGTGTCCCCTAAAAGGTAACTTTTTTGCTTCAAATAGAACTCATGGTTAAAAAAGTTACCTTTTTCCCCTCGTGGGAGAGGGCTAGGGTGAGGGGGGATTTATATCTTGAACTCCCTAGCGAAAAGCTAAGAATATGATACTCCGATTAGAAGCTCAAAGACCAAATAGGCACTATTCCCTACCCAATGTCTCTCTAACTAGATTCAAAGCCTCTTCCCTAGAGGAGATCATACCTTCAAGCTGAGCCTGTTCAACAACCCCTAATAGCACTCCTACTAAAGGACCACTCTCTAGCTTGAATTCGTCAATTAAATCCTTCCCTGATATCAACTTAGGAAATTTATCTTTCTTATTCTCCATCTCATAGCAATAAGCT
>CAZSTA010000336.1:0-1950 GCA_964609495.1 uncultured bacterium
ATGAGTTCTATTTGAAGCAAAAAAGTTACCTTTTAGGGAACATCGAGATAAGCTCCATCTCTTTAGTTCCCCTCCCTCGACGGGAGGGGCTAGGGGAGGATGATTTAAGGAAATTCAAATCTGCTAGCACGATATTCTACATGCTTACTGAGGTATAGCCATACTTGACAATGAGTCTCAATTTAGCTATAATGTAAATAGACAACTAGCTATCCACTCAGATGAGGGCGATAATCCTATACCCAGGAGGAGGCTACAGCATATCTTAATTCACTCTCAAAGAAGTTTAGAGAAAGATAACTGTAGCAGTGATAACGAGAGTCCTTAAATCTAAGATTCGAGGTGATAGAGATGGCTAAGTTACCGACTCTAAAAGAGGCTATGGCATACCTTAAAAGGGAAGATAGAAAAGTGAACAAAATACTAGTTATGTTATTAACCCTCTTTTCGGTTATAATCACTATTTACTTTCAGAGCGTAGGCATAGACATTGTATTTACGCATGTCTATTATGTACCTGCCGTCTTAGCAATAATTCTCTGGGGCTGGAAAGGATGGTTTTTAAGCATAGGGTTAGCAATCTTCCAAATAATCTCCCATATATTGCAGATAGGGACTCCGCCGTGGAATGATTTAGTTAGAATGAGCTTATTAGTTGCAGTGGCAGGTTTAATAGCCTGGTGGTATAGAAGGCTAGAGAAAGAGAGATTAAGTTGTGAGGAAACATTACGTCAAGAGAGGGACTCTTCTCAGGGGATAATCCAGACGGCGCGCAAGCAGGCGGAGGAGGAGTTTTTAACCATTTTCCACGGTGTTCAAGACGGAATAGTTCTGCTGGACAAGACTGGCAAGATCCTCAAAATCAATAAGAGGGTCACTGAAGTTGCAGGATACACTGAGAAGGACGTTGTTGGTAAACGCCTTTCCAGTCTGAAAATGTTCTCTAAAAAGGATTTGGGGTTAATGGTTGTTAGGATTGCCAAACTAATTGCAGGTGCTCAAGTTCCACCAGCTATTTATGAGGCCGTTACTAAAGAAGGCAAAAAAATTTATGTTGAAGTAACTTCTCGACCCGTGAAAGGTGGAGTGGCAGCTGTACTTAGGGACGTCACCAAGCGCAAGCAGATGGAGGAAGAATTGAGGAAACACCGTGATCACCTTGAGGAGCTAGTGGAAGAGCGCAGCGTCGAGCTAAGAGCGATTAATGAACAACTTCAACGGGAAATCACCGAGCGCAAGCGGGCAGAGGAGACACTGCGAGAAAGTGAAGAACGTTTCCGCTCAATTTTTAATAATATATCCGTAGGGGTAGCCCTTGTTGACAAGGATGGTTTTGTCATAGCCGCGAACGAGGCCGATTGTCGCTTCCTGGGTTACTCCCAGGAAGAAATAGGGGGGATGCATTCTTCGGAATTTATCTATCCGGAAGATCTGAATCTGGATATGGAGTTATATGACTCCCTGATAAAAGATGAGAGAAGCAGCTATATGATAGATAAAAGGTATGTGCGAAAAGATGGTGAAATCGTTTGGGGTCGCCTAAGTGTCTCATTAATCAAGAGTGATGATGACCACCCTCGGTACATAGCTATTGTTTGTGAAGACATCACCGAGCGCAAGCGAGCAGAGAAGGAGATTGAAAAGCGCAAAGAGGAATTGGAGGAATTGACAGCCCAGCTAAATGAGGCTCTTCAAGCTAAATCAGATTTCTTGAATATGGTCAGTCACGAGCTTCGCACTCCTCTTACCGGGATAAGAGGAGCAGCTGAGATTATTTATAGTATGCCTGATCTCTCCAGAGATCAGCTCGAGGAAATGTCGGACATCATTATAAAGAATGTGGATCGGCAAGAGATTCTGACCAATGATCTACTCACCCTTGCTAGACTAGAGGTAGGAAGGCAGGAGGTTAATCGGCAAGCGCTGCCGTTAGCACAGGTTGTTTTGGAT
>CAZSTA010000337.1:0-1940 GCA_964609495.1 uncultured bacterium
GTGAAGGATAGTTACGAGGTAATAGAGGAAATGCGAAGGGACGAGCGCTTCGAGGATTTACCGATCATCATTGTATCAGCCGAGGGTAGGGAGTGGGAGATCGAAAGGGCAATGGACTTGGGTGCCAACGGACATATTATGAAACCATTTAAGTTGGAGGAGCTATCTGCTGTAGCGAAAAAATGGCTGGAATAGATAAGATTAATGCAAGTACAGGTCTTGAACTCACCTTAAATCACCCTCCTCTACCCCCTCCCTTTTGGTTTTTGCTGAATTAATAAGACTTCAAATAATCTTGTTAATTATCACCCTCCCCCTAGCCCCTTCCTCAAGAGAGGGGGAATAAAGAGCTTTAGTTCAATCTCAGTGTTCCCTCTCCCCTCGTGGGAGAGAAATAGGGTGAGGGGAGATTTACATCTTGAACCCACTAGCGAAAAGCTGAGAATATGATACTCCGATCATCTGCTCAAAGACCATTCTCTACTTTCATCTCCATAACAACCATACGAAGAGGGTAGATACCGTTACCGCGACCAAAGTGAAAGGTAATCCTATCCTCATAAAATCCCAAAAAGATAGCTTATATCCTCTCTTCCTCAGTAAGCCGAAGGAAACTATATTAGCTGAAGCTCCGATAGGAGTTATGTTTCCCCCGATCGTCGCTCCTAATAACAAGCCAAAGAGGAAGAGATATTGCGATACTCCAAAGCTTGCAGCGACTTTCTGCACCACAGGGATCATCGCCATCACATAAGGAATATTATCTACAAAGGCCGAGGCGAAAACGGAGCTCCAAACTACTAGACTATAAGCTATAACAAGATTATTCCCTGACCAGTGAGCAATTAAATCCGCTATATCATCGACTAATCCTACCTCGGTGAAAGTCCCTACTATGATAAAAACTCCTATGAGGAAAAAGAGGGTAACCCAATCTAAACTTCGCAGTAGAGCTATTCTGCTGGGAGCTTCCTTTCCGCGAGGCAATAATAGCGCTATAATTGCGAAACTGAAGCAGATTATCCCTATCGCGTAATGATATCTAGTTATGAAGGAAGATATCGCCAGAGAGAATATCATCAAGCATAGAAGAATAGTTGGAATCCAACTTTTTACTTTAACTGGAGGAAAAGGTTCTACTTTTCTTCTATATTTGCGGAAGAAGAAATATAATACAAAGAGAGAGAAGATAGCTCCTAACTGCACTGCGAAGAATATACTGGGTTTCCCCCACATCCAGATAAAGTCGTTGAAGTTCATTCCAGAGGAGGTTGCCAAGATTATACTAGCCGAATCTCCGACGAGGGTGGCACTTCCTTGAAGGTTAGAGGAGATAGAGATGCCTATCAATAAGGGGACCGGTGATACCCCCAATTTTTTAGCCACTTCGAAGGCGATGGGTGCTATAATAAGTACTGTAGCAACATTCTCCGCCACCGCGGATATTGCTCCTGAAAGGACACAGATGGCAAGCAAGGCTAAGCTCACGATCTTCAATCTATTTACCATAGATATCGCCAGAAAAGCCGGAGCTTCGGAGAGGATAAAAAGCTCCGCTAAAACCATCGTTCCCCAAAAAATGCCCAGAACGTTCAGGTTTATAGAGGCTAATGCTTGGAGAGGAGATATCGCTCTTCCGATGATCAGTAGCAGGGCACCTGCCCAGATAATCAATAATTGATTCTTTCTTTTGAAGATTAATAGGCTATAGCAAACTGCAAATACTATGAGAGTAAATGCTTTCATGGACACTCTATTCCCTATTAGCAAGCGAATAAATTACTCTATTTCTCTCGGAGGAACTTTAGTATGGATGAAGCGATATTAATAATCGATCATCTAATATGACAAATTAAAGGAGCTTGTTTCAAATATTTTACAAGCTCTCTATGGAAATTATAACCGAATGTCAGTTTTCTGTCAAGTCATCTACTTCTAAA
>CAZSTA010000338.1:0-1912 GCA_964609495.1 uncultured bacterium
CAAAAAAGTTACCTTTTAGGGAACATCAAGATGGAGCTTAAGTCTATGCTTCGCACTATTTTCTCGTCCCCCCTCCCTCGATGGGAGGGGGATAGGGGGAGGGTGTAATACAAAGTAAATTAGATCTTAGATCCCAGATTTTATATGCATCCTTCTAAGGAGGCGAAAAAGGGCAATTCCTCTCTGAAGTTATTGCAGAGGGGTCTCCTTGCCCGATTCTTATGAGTCTTAATAAAGAAGGAGGTCTGTCTTAATGGCTGAATACATAGTCACTCTGGATGCTGGAACTGGTAGCGGACGTTGTATTATCTTCGATACCGAAGGGAATCAGCTAGGAGTCTCTCAGGAGGAGTGGTATCCCAAAACCATACCTGAGTACCCTGGCTCTCAGGTCTTCGATACAACCGAGGCTTGGCAGATATTGATTAATTGTATTAAAGAGGCTATGCAGAAGGTATCTGCGAAGGCGGAGGAGATCATCGGGGTCACTGTCACTAGTATGCGAGAGGGATTCGTTCTCTATGATAAGGATGGGAATGAGATATGGGCTTGTCCTAATGCCGACTCTAGAGCTCACGAGGAGGTCAAGGAGCTAGTGGCGAAAGGATTGGGGGAGAAGATATACCGAACTGGTGGCGATTGGTTTGGAATGGCTGCTCCCCCTCGCTTCTTGTGGATTAAGAGACATCAACCTGAGATATATGAGAAGATCGCCCGTATGACTATGCTCTCCGATTGGGTGCTTTATCGTTTGACTGGGGAGTTCGTGACCGATCCCTCTGTGGGCTCTAGTTGTGATCTATTTGATCTCTCAAGGAGAACTTGGTCCGAGGAGACGATCGAGACCTTCGATCTTCCTCGTGGTATCTATCCTCCAGTCTATGAATCTGGCACGATAATAGGAGAGGTTACCGAGAAGGCGGCTCGGGAGACTGGCTTGAAGAAAGGGACTCCCGTTATCACGAGTGGTGCGGATACTCAGCTAGCGTTGACTGGAGTGGGAGCGGTTCATCCCCTTGATTATGTTATCGTAGCGGGTAGCTTCTGGCAAACAGCGGTTGTCTCCGACATCCCTCTTATTCATCCCGAATGTAAGCCCCGCACCCTTTGTCACACCGTTCCTGGCCAGTGGATGACCGAGGGCATCGGCTTCCTACATGGTTATGCGATGCGTTGGTTTAGGGATGGATTCTGCGCTAAGGAGAAGGAGGTCGCCGCGGAGCAAGGCGTAGATCCCTATTATGTTTTGGAGAAGATGGCTGAGCAGGTTCCCCCTGGCTCTAACGGCCTAATCGCGATCTTCTCTGATATTATGAACGCCAAGCGGTGGAAACAAGCGGCTCCTTGCTTTATGCAGATCGACATCTTCTCTCCCTCGACCTGTGGGAAGAAGGAATTCTTCCGGGCTTTAGAGGAGAATGCCGCTTATGTATCTTATGGTAATTATCAGAACTTGCTGGAGCTAACCAATCACATTCCCGAGGAGATCATCTTCTGCGCTGGCTCCTCTAAAGGATTCCTCTGGCCGCAGATTATGGCTGATGTCTATGGAATCAGGATGAAGGTCCCTGTAGTTAAGGAGTCAACTGCTCTCGGAGCGGCGATGTGTGTCGGCGTTGGTTTGGGGAGATACAAGGATTTAGCTGAAGCGGTAGAAGACATCGTTCGTTGGGATAAGACCTTCGAGCCGAATATGGGAAACCATAAAGCCTATAAGAAGTATTACGATAAGTGGCATCAGGTATATCCTCGAATCCTGCGATTAACCGATGAAGGATTATTAGAGCCGATGTGGAGGGCTCCGGGAACTTAGAGTTATAGGTTTGATTGGGGATTAATGAAAGGAGGGAAAGCCTGTAGGAAAGAAGCGAAGATGAGAAGAGATGAGGAGTAAGAAATTATTTCGGAGGTG
>CAZSTA010000339.1:0-1841 GCA_964609495.1 uncultured bacterium
CAGATCTCACTAATTGTTTCATATCGGAAACTCCCATTAGTTTCCCCCTCACCCTTAAAAGGTAACTTTTGCTTCAAATAGGACTCAAGGTTAAAAAGTTACCTTTTATCCCTCTCCCACAAGGGGAGAGGGGACGTAATTGAGAAGGGTTAGGGGAGGGTGATTTATTTGAAACTACCTATCTCACTTAACGCATACCTTAGCCACGATCTCATAGATGATCTTCGTGGCAAATTTGATATTCTCAATTGATATTCGTTCATTATGTCCATGAGCTAACTTCAGTTCCTCCCAAGTTAGCTTGAAGGGAATGAAACCATAGCTCGGGATCCCTAGCGCCCGAAAGAAGCGACTATCACTAGCTCCAGTTGATATAGCAGGAGTAACTATCGCCCCTGGATCAGCTTCCCGAAGGACTTCTTCAATAGCGAGGTAGAGTTCGCTATCGAGGGGAGAGGCATCGGTAGTAGCGCTCTGCTTAATAGCTTCCACCTTGATATCACCATCAGCTATGACCTCCACCAACTGCTGATGAAATTCCTCCTTAGAAGCACCCGGAAGGAGGCGCACATCTAATTCTGCTATTGAAGTTGAGGGAATGACGTTAGTCTTAGAACCAGCGTTCAATATAGTTATATTGATCGTATTACGTAGCATCCCCTCGTATATCGAATTAGCTGTTATCTTAGTCAAAGCCTCGGGATCCGTGATCGTCCGATCGATATTGCGGAAGAGATCGGCCAGTTCTGAATCCTGCTTGTCCGCTAATCTGATGAAATATTCCCTGACAGTTGGTATAACCTCGAAAGGAGGAGTCCACTCCGCTACTCTCTTTAAAGCCCGGACCAACTTGACATTAGCGTTATCGCTATTGGGAATTGAACCATGACCAGGTCTCCCAGTAGCCGTAAGTTCTATCTGATAGATGATCTTCTCCCCGGTATTAACCTCATAATGTTCCAATTCGCCATCCTCAGTAATAACCCCTGTTCCTCCCTCGTTCAATACGAGAGCCGCTTCCTTTAGGGTTGGATAGCGCTCAAGCATCCACTTAGCACCCTTCATCCCCCCGGTCTCCTCATCACCAGTCGCGAGGAAGATCACATCTCTCCTCAAGGGCAGACCGTTTCGCTTTAAGATGAGGATCACCATCAGCTCTAAGATCCCCATACCCTTCATATCGAGAGTGCCTCTTCCCCAGATATAACTATCTTTAATGACTCCACCGAAGGGATCGACCTCCCATTTATCCCTCTCCACAGGAACTACATCGGTATGATTGAGGATAATTAGAGGAGCTTCCGACTCGTCTCCCTTTAGGCGAGCTATCAGATGACCGCGTCCTGCTTCCGATTCCGCTACTTCGCACTCGATCCCCTCCTTTTCCAGTATCCCCTTGAAATAATTCGCAGCTATTATCTCATTCCCTGGAGGGTTAGAGGTATCCAGACGTATATATTCCCTTAGCTTGTCTATTGCTTCCTCTCCCAAAGAATCCCAATCCATTTATATCTCCTTTCTACTCGATTTCATCTTTAAGTAGTTTCAAATATTCGCTACTGAGTTCAATATCCCCCTCACCCTGTCCCTCTCCCACAAGGGGAGAGGGAACATAATCAAGCCCCTCTCTTGATACCTCTCTCCCCCTCCCTTGATGGAAGGGTGATTAAAACATAATATTACTTAACGGCTACTTTGCGAACTATATCATAGAGCATCTTAGCTCCGAATTTCATATTCTCTATGGATATTCGCTCATTATGTCCATGAATCCTTCTCAGTTCATCCCATTGAAGTCGGAAGGGGATAAAACCATAGCAGGCGATCCCCTCAGCGCGGAA
>CAZSTA010000340.1:0-1834 GCA_964609495.1 uncultured bacterium
GGGGAATATGATTCTCCCCCTCACCCTATCCCTCTCCCACGAGGGGAGAGGGAACGTCGAGATAGAGCTGATCTCTTTATTTTCCCCCTTCTCTTGATCCTCTATTTCCCCCTCCCTTGATGGGAGGGGTTAGGGGAGGGTGATTTAAGGAAACTCAAATCCAAATCTGCTAGCACAATATTCTACATACTTCATTATTTTCTCGTCTATATTGACAATAGCCCTTATAAATTGTATAATAACAGGGATGAAGCTATTATGCAGAAAAAATTAAGTTATTCTTATAATAAACGGAGCGATGAGCTAAATATCTTCTTAGGTGAACCAGAGGAATCGATTTTAGCTGAGATAGAAGATGAAATATATGTAAGACTAAATCCTGATACTAAAGAGGTGCTAGGGTTTACTATACTTCATTTTATAGAGAGATGCAAGGGGAAGAAAAGGGTAACTCCTTTTCCCTTACCAATTCTTGGATCATTTTCATTACCTCGTGATATTGTATTTCAGGATTAATAGCTATCTCAATGCTTTAGGGGATAAAAACTATCCGCTTCCCAACTCTGCTAGTAACTCCTCTACCCACTTGCTAAATTGCTCCTCTCCTACTAACCTTCTGATATTCGCTATATCATTTCTCGCCAACTTCTCATAGGGCGAATGCAACTTATGAAATATGACTAATGCTTGTAAGTATTTTTCCAGAGCTTGTTTATATTGCCCTTGAGCGTGATATAACTTTCCTAGTTGACCAAAGCTTAGAGCGATCCCGCTCTTATCCCCTAACTGCCTTGCTATCTGCAAACTCTCCTCATAGAGCTCACCCGCTTCCTCATACTCCCCCTGAGACTGCTTTATCACCCCCAACTGGCTAAGGGAGTTAGCGATGCTAATCTTATCTCCTAACTGTCTTGATATCCACAAACACTCCTGATAGAGTTCCTCCGCCTCCTCATAGCTCCCTTGCTGATAGTGGATATTCCCCAACTGGCCAAGGGAGTAAGCGATGCCTTTCTTATCCCCTAACTGCTTCCTAATCCGCAAGCTCTCCTGATAGAGTTCCTCTGCCTCCTCATAGCTCTCTTGCTGATAGTGGATATTCCCCAACTGGTGAAGGGAGCTAGCGATGCCTTTCTTATCCTCTAACTGCCTTGCTATCCGCAAGCTCTCCTCATAGAGCTTCTCCGCATCCTCATAGTTCCCCTGATCCTGCTTTATTATCCCCAACTGGTGAAGGGAGCTAGCGATGCCGCTCTTATCCCCTAACTGCCTCTTAATCCGCAAGCTCTCCTCATAGAGCTTCTCCGCTTCCGCATAATCCCCTTGCTGATAGTGGATATTCCCCAATTGGTGAAGAGAGCTAGCGATTCCGCTCTGATCCCCTAACTGTCTGAAAGTCCGCAAGCTCTCCTCATAGAGCTTCTCCGCCTCCTCACAGTTCCCTTGATCTTGCCTTATCATCCCCAACTGGTGGAGGGAGATAGCAATTCCGCTTTGATCCCCTAACTGCCTGAAAGTCCGCAAGCTCTCCTCATAGCACTCCTCCGCCTCCTTATAGCTCCCCTGAGCTTGCTTCATCATCCCCAACTGGTGAAGGGAGGTAGCGATACCTATCTTATCCCTTAATCTGTAAGCTCTCCTCATAGTACTCCTCCGCCCTTCCTTCATTATACCCAACTGGTGAAGGGAGGTCGTGATGTCGTCCATATTGACAATAGCCCTTTCCTTACCTCGTGATATCGTATTTCAAGATTAATAGCTACCTCTCCAACTCCCCTCTCATCCGCTCATATATCCCCTTAAACGGTTCCGCCAAGCCACCCACTATCTCCGA
>CAZSTA010000341.1:0-1793 GCA_964609495.1 uncultured bacterium
CAGTCATATCACCATCTCCATTGAAATCCAATCCGTAATCAGCCTCATTTATCGTGTCCGTTGATGCTCGTTCACTTGTCTCATTAAATTGGAGCAGAGGGTCGTCTTTTCCTTCGACCACATCAGCGAAATCAGCATCGCCATTTACATCGACCAGATATCTATCTCCACCAACATCCCAAATACTGATCGCTACCTCTCCTTCTTCCAGAGGAGGAGTTTCGGGAGGCTGATCTGGATCATCCTCTTCCTCGCCTCCGCCAGGAGGTAATGCTCCTGTTGCTACCATTGTCTCGGTGTTCCTCGCCCACGCGGCAGCGGTCATCGTGGTGCTACCTTCTCTAACTAGAGCCTCCACGGTTACTCTTACCCTTCGAACCTTGTCCTTGTTGCCAGAGGTTGCGGCAAGTTTTGTCTCTATCTGATCGTAATATTCAAAGCTGAGGCTCTGGATATTGTTGGCTAGCTCCCTTTCATATCGCTTTGCCGGAGAATTGGGGTTCATAGTTCGAATTATCTGGTTGTTATCTAACTCATACTTAATATCTCCTTGGGAGGGAGAAATAAGGGTTATGCTATGATCCGCTATAGCTTTGAAGCCACTGGCATATCTGATATCTCGTGTCATTGTCGCCAAAGATATCCTTGCCGATTGGCTCTCCTCAGCCAGAGAGGCGGCTGATAGCCAAGCTTCAACTCCGCTATTCAGAAGATAGTAGAAGCCGCCTATAACAATAGTCAACATAGCCATAGCGATCATCATTTCTACCAAAGTTACTCCACCCTCATTTTGAACGATATAATCTCTGATCTTCTTCATCGCGCTTTCGCCCCCCTTCTTTAGCTTTAAGTTTGAAAAATTGAGGACTTCGATATTTAATCCTCCTGATCTCATCCCCTATCCCCTCCCCTATATTCGGTAAGGAGAAGGGTGCTTGTAAGGGCGGGATGAGTTTCTTAAGAAAAAGTTTAATGACCAGCAGGTGTTTCTACCTCTCGCCAGCCTGTTATATTCCACCTATTGAGAATGACCGGGAAGTTTGGAGGTGGATAGAAAGCGATGTCTGGATCCCCTAGATACTTCCTAGTGGGACGACCACTGCTGTAGCTTCCTGCACTAGTCCAAGCCCCTGCGCTTCCCCCGTTCTTGGTGATTATAGGTCCTTTAATCGCTAAGAACCATATCTTCTTATATATCCCAGTCCCAAAGTTATTGGTCGTCAGGTTGTTAACGTCTGACAACAGATCTTCCTCATTCCATCCATCCGCATTAAGTGCCTCTATAGAGCCATTTCTATCTAGATCGTATGAGCCAGTGGGGACGGTGTGAGTCCTCGGGCTCTTATCGTAACTATCATTATAATCATTAGGCCTCCAGTTATTTTTTACCGCCATCAAGGCCGCCTCGATCCGCAACACCCTAGGGGTATACTCGTCGATATACACGTAATCCCAGGCTACCAACCCCATCTTGGTAGGGGTGCTATCGTTATTCGTTCCCATAATAGTCTCTCCAGTAATGAACATATCGTCTGAGGCGTATATAGTGACGGATTCCCCCTCAAGGTGTCCACTCACTCTAGCATCACCCTCGACAAAGATCGTTCCATTGAAATTTGATGGGATCGTATAGTTTTTGCCATCAGGGTCGGTGTAGTAAGGGTTACCATTGTAAGTTGGTTGAGAGGGGTTAGTGACGAAATCAAAGAGGCTAAGATTTATAGTTGGATCGGGATTAGTGTTATCTATGTGCAATCCAGCAGAATCCGCTAAAGCTCGATAGTGATCTAAGT
>CAZSTA010000342.1:0-1694 GCA_964609495.1 uncultured bacterium
AGGTCCCCTGATCTTTTTGGATCGTCCCCAAATTATGGAGGGAGCCAGCGATTCCGCTCTTATCTCCTAACTGTCTTGCCATACGCAAGCTCTCCTCATAGAGCTTCTTCGCATCCTCACAGTTCCCCTGCTGATAGTGGATATTACCCAAATTATGGAGGGAGCCAGCGATTCCGCTCTTATCCCCTAACTGTCTTGCTATCCGCAAGCTCTCCTCATAGAGCTTCTCCGACTCCTTATAGTTGCCCTGATCCTGCTTGATCACTCCTAGATGATGAAGAGCCGCGGCTTTTATTTTCCCTTCGTTTGTCTCAATAGTCTCCTCATTCAATCCCCTTATAAGATCATAGTATCCCCAACGCAATAGAGGTGGCATCAAATCATCTGCTACTAATTCCCCAGCTCTATCATACTCCTTCACCTCGAAGTAGAACCGCCTTGCCTCTAAATAATCAGCGATATCGTGCGACTCATTCCTACCCCTATATAAATATATCTCCGCCGCTCTGATCTTAGCCTCCTTAATTCCTTCCTCTCCCTCAACTTCCACCAGCTTCCTGTATCCAAACTTTCGAGTAGTGCTATGCATCTCGTAGGAGTTATCCGCAACCCTCACTAACAAACTCTTCTGTATCAAGGAAGCTATCTTCTCATCATCTCCTCCCTGCTTTACCAAGAAATTCTGATCGATCGGCAATCTATATACCGAAGTTCGGCGGAAGAACGTCCTGGTATCATCATCGGGCAGGAGATCATACAACCTATTCAACATCGCCACTTCCTCGAACTTGCCCTGAACATCCTTATCTATATCGACCAACACACTACTCAAGGGGATATTCCCTGCCAACCCCACCACCAGGTCGATCACATAGGGATTCCCTCCAGCAGATTTATAGACCTCGAGCTTATCACTCGGATCAGCTCCTCGCAAGGCGGGAATGTTATCCATCATCCGCAAAACCTCGCTCTCGCTCAGCTCAGGGAGCTTGATCCGCTCTATCATCGCCTGATAACGATCATCCCTCGTGAAATCGAAATCATAACGGCTGGTGATTACCACTCGGCTCTCCTTTAGATTGGTCGTCAGTAGCTCCAAGAGATGTCTCACCAGTTCATCGCGAATCTTATGCTCATCACCCTCGATATCGAGCATATCCTCGAAGTTATCGAAGATGAGGAGATATCTTCTTTTATCCAATATTGATGGCAGATACTCGATCTTCGCTTGGAGATCCAAGTCTGTCTGCATTATCCTCGTCAGCGTATCATCTCCATTGAGCGTCAGGAAGGTATTCAATTCCAGTAATATCTCCTCGGCGGAAAAACCCCTTCGGCAATCGAGGGTCACCCCAGCATAGAACTGATCCTCACTCCTAAGGCTATTGCTCATCTGTTCCCACACCTGAGCGACCAAGCTCGACTTCCCAATACCCGCGGGACCTAATATCATTAGGCAACGCGCCTCTCCCCCTCGGAGTGCCTTTCGCAACCTCCTGACCTCAAGCTGTCTTCCCACGAATCTATCCCCTAGCTGTGGCAGGTTGACCTTGCTCATACCCTTGGGAGGCTTCTCTGGAATCTGGAGCGGGGCCTTCGTATCAACATCTAATATCTTCACCTCAGGAGAGGATAGAATCAGAACAGGAATGCCCCAATCGGGTCGTCCCTCTCCTTTGTCCCTCATCGTCAGT
>CAZSTA010000343.1:0-1691 GCA_964609495.1 uncultured bacterium
ATATCCTATCCTCTTATATACTTAAATATAAGATTACAAATCAATAAGTATGTTTGTAATTATAAATACTTATTTAGGAGTGATAGGATTTCGTTCAAAAAACTCATCTATTGCTCTTCGCACCACTTCCGATTTATCAAGCTCATTGTAGAAAGCGTAGGCTCTAATATTCTGTATCTGGACAGGACGAAAATAGTAAGTCTTTCTTTTGTATTCTTGTTTTCTTGTAGACTTATCTACTTGTCCCTCAGCAGGGGATTCTTTCTCATTAGTCTTGTGGAAGAATATCTTTTTCCCCTCCTTAGGACTCTCTGGGATTTTAGCTCTTTTTTTACTCATTGTTGATCACCTTAGCTAGCTGGCGATAAGCTTCTGCACCTTCACTATCGCTAGCGTATTTTAAAATTGATTCTTTAGCTACAGGAGTCTCCTTAAATCTTACGGTCTCTTTTATTACCATATCGAAAACTCTAATATTTCTCTCAAATTCTGCTCTGGTTCTTTGAAGCACTTCTCTGGAATGAAGTGTTCTCTTATCATAACGAGTGGGTAGTATGCCTAAAATTTTCAAGTTAGGATTGACCTCTTCTCTTATCCCCTCAATTATATCTAATAGCAAACTTATTCCCACCATAGCGTAATATTCGCAGGAGAGGGGTATTAAAACACTATCTGCTGCTGAGAGAGCATTTACGGTAAGTAATCCTAAAGCCGGAGGACAATCGATTAGGATATAATCATAATTTTGTTTTATGGGCACTAAAGCATTTTTCAATCTATCTTCTCTATGATATTTGTTCATCAACTGGAGTTGAGCCGCAGCTAGGTCGATGTTAGAAGGAACAATATCTATCCCATCTTCCAGATTATATATGATTTCTCCTATATCGATTTTGCCCATTAACACTTGGTAGATAGTTTGTTTAAGGTTATATACTTCAGGGACTCCAACACCAATACTCAAGCTTGCTTGAGGATCTATGTCAACTAATAGGACTTTCTTTCCTAGTTCGTTTAATGCCGCTCCTAAGCACCAACAAGTGGTTGTTTTTCCAACACCCCCTTTTTGGTTTGCAATGGCAATAGTTCTAGTCATAATGTCCTCTTATGGATATAAAGATAATATTACTTGAATACAAGTATACCACCAAAGAGATAAGAAGTCAAGGGGGTAAAGGAGAAAAATTTTCTATAATAGCAGGCCATCATCTTCCTGTTAAAATAGCAGAAGTAGTAATGGAAGCTTACTAAATATGGAGATTATGCCAGATCATATTCATCTTTTTGTCTCAGCACCACCTTATATAGCACCTACGGAAATGGTTAAAACTATTAAAAGTATAAGTGCAACAGAAGTGTTTCGGAGATTCAAGAATCTTAAAGCAAGGGGATTCTGGGGATCAGGATTATGGTCAAAAGGATATTATGTCAATGACCCACGACTGAAGGTCGTGGGCTTGTAGGGGAAACTGCAAGCCTGATTGACCAGCCTAAGTCCTGTTGGACTACGTTAGCTAGATCAAGACACCATAGGATGCTCCTCCAGTTCTATGCTCTGTCGCTAATAGTTAAAAGTTCTGAGGTCAGGAACGGTGCTATTAGCCTAGTAAGTCCAGCTAACATTGGCGAGGAGGGATAACCGAGAGGTTACGTTACCAGCCCCGTAAGGGGCTCCGCAAGGAGAAAGAGAT
>CAZSTA010000344.1:0-1679 GCA_964609495.1 uncultured bacterium
ATAGGCGAGATGGTGAGAATTCTCGTACTCCTTCTCGTATCCTGAGACCTGAAGGGCGGCATAGACCGCGGCTTGGGTATAGCTTTGCTCCGCTCCGATGACATTGATTACCCCATCCGTCTTGAATTTCTCCCTCTCTTCTCCTTCTGGATCGGAGCTCCAGAGCATCTTTCCATTCGGCTGGAGGCTATAGGCTAGATAGCGCATATCCCTGCTTAAAAGCCCAAATTTCCACATCTGATAAGCGATATCCTTGGCGGTGTAGGTAGGCAATCCATTCGACCTTATCAATATCTTGCTGTTCAAATATTCATCATCGGAATTCGATTTACCGCTTGTCCAGAACTCGTCCATGTCTATTACCAAGCATCCCTTTTGGGGCCCATCCTGCGCCACATATACATGGGAGGATTTCTTTATCTTCTTCATCGCCTCTTCGAGAAGCTCGGATCGGACGATGTCGCTCTCCCAGCTCAATAGATCATAGAAAACATTCAGACGCCAGGCTGTCTCCAACTGGGAATATAAGCACCTCTTCACGAATTCCCTATAATCACCACGCTCAAGCTTGGGCATCACCCCTTCTATTCCTCGCTCTATCTCTTTGAGTTCCTCTTCTTGGCTATCAGGATGTTCATCCTTCCCTCTCAATAGCGAATGCAAACGGACGTATAAATCGCCCAGGAAATGATCGAACTTGAGCCCATCGGGCTTATCCTCTTTGAAGTATTCGAAAGCATAGATAGTATCTGCTACCTGTTTTCCGGTGTCATCAATGTAGTTCTGTATCTCCACCTTATGCCCCAATTTTCTGAGGAGTCTTCCTAATACGTCTCCCAGAATCGCATTTCGGGAGTGTCCGATGTGCCAAGCTTTGTTAGGATTAACCGAGGTATGTTCGATAATAACATTTTTCTTCTCGATCTCAGCAGGGACTCCGTAATCTTGATCGAGCTTTTGAATAAGAGTGATAAGCTGAGGGTAGAAAAGCTCGTTGTTGAGAAAGAAGTTTATATATCCTGCCCCGGCTACCTCGGCCCTCTCTACCAGAGGAGAGGAGGTATAATCGAAGCCTTTGACTAACTCCTGAGCCATCCCTTGCGGTTTCTTCTTATATCTCTTACTGAGCAGAAAAGCTATATTGCAGGAGAGATCTCCGAACTCTCGACGGGGAGGGATGACTAGAGAGATCTCAAGATCGTTTAGATCGATATTCTGAGATTTGATGAGATCGGTGCATTGTTCCTTGAAATCTAGGAAAGGGGTTTTCCGCATCTATGACCTCCCATTAAGTCTCCTTTACTTACTGCCTAAGTCCTATTAATGTTGCTAAAATTAAGGGTAAGAATTTAATTTCTTGCCATCTTAAAATATTTATGTGAGGGAACAAATAATTTTTTGAAATAGATCTCTATTTGTTCATCTGTAACATCTTCAATAAAATCCCCCGGATTCCTACCTTTTATAGAGGCTTTGACGGTCTGAAATTTTAAGGCAGTTCTTTCTAAAACTTTTAGTAAGCTATTTTCCATACCAAATATCTGTTTTAGTAGTTCTATATCTTCTGAAATTGGGATCGAACCACCAAAATCTTTTCTAAACCAATGTCCAACAGTATGCCGATATTTCTTAGGTAATCTATTTATTATATTTTGGATACTCAATCCATTGCTTTTTCT
>CAZSTA010000345.1:0-1665 GCA_964609495.1 uncultured bacterium
GAATTATATCATATTAGCTCCTCAAGGTCAAGGTCAAGAGGAGGCATTATAAAGATGGTGGTTATCTGCAGGCATTGCGGAACAGTATATGAGGAGGACGAATTTGAAAGTTGTCCAGAGTGCGATCTAAGGAAAAGAGAAGCCGAACATAGAAGGATCCACAAAAAAGCGATAGAGCAACTTACTTTTAAGCGAATGGAGAGTGCAAAGGAGCTTATGGATCCGGTCCAGCTTTCAGACACTTTATTTACAGTTATCTCAAGTGATGGTGATAAATGTTATACAGTTGCAAGAGTTAAGGATGATAAATTTACCTGCGACTGTCCTGACTTTAGATATCGCAAGCATGGACAACTGGATTGTAAGCATATAATAAAAGTCCGTGAGTATCTCCAGAGGCAAGCGGAAGAGCATAAAGAGGAAGCTAGAGCTAAGATCGAAAGTAGAAAGGTTGAGGCTATAGCAGATCCTGGTTTTTTCTAAAGAGGAGGGATAAAATATGAGCTTATTAATTAGATCAGTCGATCTTAAACCCAAGATAAAGATCCTAGTGTGGGGGGCGAGTGGATCCGGCAAGACTCACTTGGGGCTTGCCTCCCCAAGTCCACTTGTGATTGATACCGAAAGGGGGACTGAAGCCTACTATTCTCAATTTGAATTTGATCTTTTGGCTCTACCTACCGTCGATCAGATCGAACTTGCAGTTGAGAAACTAGAGCAAGGGGAAGGGACTTATGAGACTCTAGTGATGGACTCCTTGACTGGAGTCTGTGATCTTTATAGGGATAAATACTCAAAAGCCGAAAAGACTACTTTGCAGGAGTGGGGGGTTATAAAGAGAAAATTAGATAAGCTTATGAGGAGACTTGTACCCCTTCCTCTAAACTTGGTCTTTACAGCTAGATCACAAAACATCTTTAATAAAGAGTATAAAATAGTAGGTCAGAAACCTCATATTTTCAAAGGGCTTGCTTATTGGTTCGATATAGTCGGAAAGCTGGAGAGGAAGGGATCGGAGAGTCCGACTCTAATTTTGAGTAAGAGCCGATATCAGCTTTCACAAAAGATAGAGGATATATCTTTTGAGAGGCTAGAAAATTTAATTTTCAATTCTAATAAGGAAAGGGAGGGGATAAGATGATATCTTATCTGAGCAGGTTAGTTTACAAAGTAGCGGAGGCGGAACTTTCTAAAGACTATAGGAACTTTCGCGGGGTACAAGAGGAGATCAAAAAGATCGAAACCTTACTTGAGGATCCAGATATAGTCCAAGATGAGATGAGTAGCAAATTAATAGCTGATCTTGAGAATAAAAGAAGTCTGATAGAAGATAAGATCAAATCAAGGGAACTGGAGATCTACGACTTTTATGCACTTGAATATGATGAGGCTAGGGGATGTGAATCTGATCTGATGGAGAGTGAATTAGAGGATCGGCTTGTGAAACTCGGCTGGACTGAGACCGACCTCGAACTCCTCAAGATAGCCTCCGATAGCACCCACCCCAAAGCTAAGCACTGGAAGGATGTTTACCCCGAAAAGAAGTAAATTTCTATTCTAGGGAGGAGGGGAGGGGAGTACTCCTCTCCTCTAAAAGAGAGGAAGGGATATAATATGGATGATATTGAGAAAATAAATAAGGATATAGAGGAGATAAAGAGGGAT
>CAZSTA010000346.1:0-1633 GCA_964609495.1 uncultured bacterium
GTAGAGCTAGTGAAGGAAATTAACGAGCTTCGTCTGAAATCTGGAAATAAAAGAGGTCGAGTTATCTTGAGCTTTACTCCCTTCGTCCCTAAACCTGTCACTCCTTTTCAGAGGGAGAAGATGGACGACGGAAAGTCATTGGAGAGAAAGTATAGATATCTGAAGAAATCATTACTTGCTGAGGGAAATTTTCATCTGATATGGGAGAGCATCAGATGGTCGCTGATCCAGGGAGTTCTAGCCAGAGGAGATCGGCGCCTAGGAGAGGTATTGAGACAAGCCCAAAAATTAGGCGGAAACTATTCCGCTTGGAAGAAAGCCTTTGCAAGTTGTGGAATAGATCCCGCCTTCTATCTATATCGTCTAAGAGATAAAGATGAAATATTGCCCTGGGATATCATAAAGATCAGATGAAATGGGAAAAAGAAATTAAGCTAACTTAACTTTTATCCTTAACTCGCAACAAACGTAGGCTGTTAAAGATCACTGTCAAGGAAGTTCCCATATCAGCAGCTACAGCCATCCAAAGAGTTACCCAACTAGGGATCACCATTATCAGAAATAGAGCTTTAATCAAGAGGGAGAAGGTGATATTCTGCTTGATGATCGCCAAGGTTCTGCGACTCAGGTTGATCGCAAAAGGAAGCCTCGAAAGATCATCAGCCATAAGGGCGATATCCGCGGTCTGAAGAGCCGCGTCCGTTCCCGCCCCTCCCATAGCTATCCCCACGGTAGCCATCGCCATCGCGGGAGCGTCATTTACTCCATCTCCCACCATAGCCACCTTCCCATATCTCTCCTTCAGCTCTCTTAATATATCGACCTTATCCTGAGGTAGAAGTTCCGCATAGTACTCATCTATCCCCAACTTCTCAGCTATAGCTTTAGCTGTCCCTTTGTTATCTCCAGTGAGCATCACTGTTTTGATCCCCTCCTCCTTGAGGGTGGGAAGAGCTTCTCGACTGGTATCCCTTATATTATCCGAGATCGAAATTATACCTAGAATCTCCCTATCGCTCCCCAATAATATGGCTGTCTTTCCCTCGCTTTCCAACTCCCTAAGTTCGGCATCTATCTGGGGAGTGCAAAGTTTCTTCTCCTTGAATAGACGATGATTGCCGATGTAGAGATCCTCTCCGTTCATCTTAGAGTAAGCGCCTTTTCCAGTTATGGCTTGGAAATTTTCGATCTCAAGGAGTTCTAGGCCCTCTTCCTCCGCCTTTCTCAGGATAGCCTGAGCTAAGTGATGTTCGGATTTAGATTCGATCGAAGCCGCTATGCTCAATATCTCCGCGGGCTTCATGGAATTGGTGGGTATCAAATCTATCACCTCAGGGGTTCCCTTGGTGAGCGTTCCAGTCTTATCAAAGGCTATCGCTTTAAGGGAGCTTGTATCCTCTAGGTATATCCCTCCCTTAATTAAAATCCCCTGTCGAGCGGCGCTCGTCAGACCTGAGACTATCGACACTGGGGTGGATATCACTAAGGCACAAGGACAAGAGATAACTAGCATAACTAGCGCCCGATATAACCAGGGGGTGAAGGGTTGTTTGAATATTAGAGGCGGGACTGAGGCTATAAGGATAGCGGATAAAATAACGATAGGGGTATAATACTTAGCGAATTTATCGAC
>CAZSTA010000347.1:0-1577 GCA_964609495.1 uncultured bacterium
ATAAGGGATATAGACTATCGGGGAGGAACTATTAGTTATCTTCTTAACCTTCCTCGCTAGCTCCTCGATGGTTATCTCCTCAGTAGAGCCGATATTGAATATCTCTCCTACTGCCTGAGGATGCTTAGATAGAGCGATCACTCCCTTAACTATATCCTTCACATAGGCAAAACATCTACTTTGTTTCCCATCGCCATAGATTGTGATCGGCTTCCCAGCTAGAGCCTGACTTATGAAGCGAGGGATCACCATCCCATAGCGACCAGTTTGTCTCTCTCCCACAGTATTGAAAAACCTAACGATGATAACAGGCAATCTCTCCTGTTTAAAATAAGCTAAGGCCATATATTCATCTACCGCCTTCGCTGTGGAATAGCTCCAACGATATCTGATAGTAGGTCCTAGAACTCTATCGTCATCCTCCTTATAGGGAACTTTCCCATTTTTCCCATATATCTCGGAGGTGGAAGCGATGATTACCTTCTTCTTCCCCAAGCTATTGGCTAGACGCAAGACTATATCAGTCCCCAGGATATTGGTAGAGAGGGACTGGAGCGGCTCATCTATGATCAGCTTAACTCCCACTGCTGCGGCTAAGTGATATATAATATCGCACTCGGAGATGAGTTTCCTCATTACCTCCTCGTTCATTATCGTATCTACAACATAGGAGAAGCGATCATTGCCTATCAAGTGGGAAATATTGTTCATACTGCCCGTCGATAGGTTATCGATGATCTGAACCTCATCGCCTCGAGCGAGTAGTTCCTCGGCTAGGTGCGATCCTATGAATCCAGCTCCTCCAGTTATCAGTGCCTTCATCGCCTCACATCCTCTCGCAGAGAATATTATAGGCTAAAACGGAAGTGCGAACTGAAGGTAATATCCTAGATCAACCTTTGCTCCCATCCCCTCCAGCAAAGCCTTGATCTGTCGAGCTTGTCCTCGTGGCTTCCTCCTCAATATCGTAGTGGGCAACTTATCTGGATCCAATCTCTCCTTCGCCTCAGAAAGATCCCATCCAGTCATCTTGCTCACCTCTATTGCCACCTGATCAAAATTCTCCTCTTCTATCTCCTTGATAACGATGTTGTGACGAGTAGGAAGAGTATTGAAACTCAAGGCAAAGCTGAGATTGAAATCCTCTGCACCCGCTCCGAATTTCTCGGTCTCCGTATCGATTGCTAAATCTACCTTAAATAAATCATAAGCATACTGAACACCACCATTGACATCTCTTCCATCATAATCAGCCATCAGGGTAAGCGCTGAGAGTTTATCGTTTAAGAACAGATCAAGCATCTTCACTGGATCCTTGGTTGTCTGAATAGAGTAGATCTGATCGGTTTCAAGAGATACATCGGTATGCTCCTTTACTACTTCCTCAATAGTCTCCGCGGACCAAGGCTCCTCTCCAAAGTCGTCGACTATACGCTCTAAGGTATCTTTGGAGAAACGTCTAGCGAGGCTATAGGTGGCATCCACTCCCCCGAAGATCCCTATCGCTGCACCTGGCTGAGCGAATCGGCTATTCCCTACACCTAGATGACCTCTAATCATATACTTATCCTCATCAA
>CAZSTA010000348.1:0-1536 GCA_964609495.1 uncultured bacterium
GCTTCTATATGCATCCTAAAAGTTTGATTCCCTTGACATATAACTTAGACTATGTTAATATTAGATAATTCCAGAAAAGTATCTGGCTATTTTATCTGAGATATTGGGAAGCAAAATCATCGCTTATGCTAACGGGAGAGGAAAGAAGGATAGATGGAAGTATTGTCGCTTATTTTGAAAGGATAATTGGGGATACTGATCTCCTATTTTCAAATAATGGTGGAAAAATATTATCCAAGATATATAGAGCTATTCAGAAGTGGTGAGTTGGAAAGAAGGGCAGAGAAAGCTTACTCATCGCTTAAGAGCTGTAATCTTTGTCCCCGAGGCTGTGGGGTAAACAGGTTGAAAGGGGAGAGGGGATTTTGTCGTGCCTCGGATAAGCTGAAAGTGGCTAGCTTCAATCTCCATTGGGGAGAGGAGCCACCCCTAGTGGGGGAGTCTGGATCAGGCACCATCTTTTTTTCCCACTGCACCCTAAGATGTGTATATTGCCAGAATTATCCTATCAGTCAGTTAGGGAATGGGCGGGAGGTATCGATAGAGCGATTAGCTCGGATGATCTTATCCTTACAGAAGAGAGGATCTTTGAATATAAACTTTGTTACTCCTACCCACTTCATCCCTCAAATCTTATCCGCTCTTCTCATAGCTATTCCCGAAGGTCTTGCTATTCCCCTAGTCTATAATACTAGTGGATACGAGAGTGTTGATACCTTGAAGCTCTTAGAGGGAGTGATCGATATTTATCTTCCTGATGCTAGATATACTGATGAAGATATAGCCTTAAAATACTCCCACGCCCCTAATTATCCTGAGATAAATAAATCTGCTCTAAAGGAGATGTATAGACAGGTTGGAGATCTAAAGGTGGACAGGAGAGGGATAGGGAAAAGGGGATTAATCGTTCGTCATTTGGTATTGCCCGAGGGCTTGGCAGGGACTGAGAAGATCATCCCTTTTCTAGTCGGAGAGATATCAAGGAAGATTCATATCAGCTTGATGAATCAATATTTTCCAGCCAATCACGCCAGCGAGTATCCTCCTCTGGATAGGATGATAACTCAGGAGGAATATGAATCTGCTATCTCCATCTTAGATAAGGAAGAAGTGAAAAACGGCTGGATACAAGAGCATCTCGACAAATGGGAGAGCTACGAAGAGGAGATGATATATTGATCTCTCTATTATCGGCTATAGATCAGCTAGATCGATCTGGAATAGGACCTAATAAATTTTGAAAATAAAATCTTGACGGTTTTCTATATATTTGTTAAAATGAGGAAGATTGGGAGAGCAAGGAAGGAGTTAAGCAAGTGCGATACGGTATAATCTCAGATATACATAGCAACCTAGAGGCTCTAGAAGTTGTTCTGGAAGAGATAGAGAAATTAGACGTAGATAAGATTATATGCTTGGGGGATATAGTGGGCTATGGTCCTAATCCCAATGAATGTGTAGAAAAAGTGAGAGAAGTAGCTCATAAATGTATAATAGGTAACCATGACTTAGCGGGAATCGGAGCCTTGGATCTTG
>CAZSTA010000349.1:0-1530 GCA_964609495.1 uncultured bacterium
TATTCCCCAAGGTTTTATAGAGGCGGAAAGCTGGGAACGGCAAAGAATCTTTTACCAAATGGTTCTTTTATGTCTCTTGTAGGAAAGATTAGTGAGAAGGGGAGACCTTTCTATGTGGGTAGGAAGCTTTCGTTTACTGCGAATAGATATGGAATGCTCTATTTAGGGGTGAATGATGCTATCACGAATGATAGGGGAGAGACAATAGGAGAGTGGCATTCTTGGTGGAAGGATAACCGAGGATATTTCTCAGTGATAATCAGGAAGGAATAGAAAGCGGGGTGAGAGGGGAAAGTGGGATTTTTTCTTTTCTTAATCCTAGTAGGGATAATTATCTACTTCATAGTTAACCTTATACCTACTGAGGGGGATAAAGAGAACCAGCAATATTATGGAGAAAGGAGTGAAGGCTCTATGTCTAAAGATGGAGGGGATTCCCAGTTACCGGAGAGATTAGATATAGATAGCTTGCGGAGAGACTTAGCAAAGTATGAGCGAGAGAGGAGCTTATTTGAGAAGTTTAATAGTATGTTCTTTGAGGGTTTTTGGACGGATGTGGATAGGGGTGTTATAGAGAGGAAAAGAAAGTTAATTGATAGCAAGACCAGTCTTATCCGAAGTATAATAGATATGAGAAAAACTGAGGATGATTATTATGGGGTTCTTCCTTATGAATTACAGAAGAGAGAGAAAGAGGCTCAGTTGGAACTAAGAAGGCTAGAGCTAGAGTTGAAGAGGGTAGAGAAGGAAGATAAGGAACTAGAGGCTCAAATAAAGAGGGTTGAAGAGAAGGGTAAGAAGACCGAAGATAATAAGTGGAAGGAGGAGATTGAGAAATACGAGCGTCAGCAGAAATATGTAGGAGAGGCAACGGCGAAGGGAGCTGTAGGAGAGGTCGAGATGTTAATGGAGGCTATAGAAGCATTAGAGAAGGCTAGAGAGGAGAAGATTGAGAAGGTTAGGCAGGGAAGGAAAGATAAGGAGTTGAATGAGAGGGAGTTAAAGAAGATAAAAACTATTGAGGAGATTTATGATCAGAAGATTGAGGAAGTAAAGCTAGGTCGATATCAAGGGAAATGAAGGTAGGTGTCTGAAGATGAATCCAAAGAAGTTCTTTAAGGGGAAAATAGTAAGTTCAAAAAGATATTTCAAGGATAAATTGGTCTCTCCTGAGGAGTTTATCAGAAGGAAAAGTGAGGAGCTTACAAGAAGGCGAAGAGGGGAAATATCTATAGGGACGAGTATAGATAGGAAAGAAGAGGTAGGTCTTCCCTTAAGGATTTTATCTACCCATATGCACGTGATTGGTGCTACTGGGGTGGGTAAGAGCAAGTTTTTAGAGTATCTTATTCGTTTAATCATTACTATGCCTTCCAAGCCTCCGGTGATTGTTATAGACCCCCATGGAATTCTATATCGAAATATCTTAAAGGCCTGTGCTGTTCTCAACCTATATGACCGAGTAGTGCTTTTTGATCCCAGTGAGACTGATTACATAGTGGGCTACAATCCAATGGCTCGTAATGAGAA